>NZ_MTPV01000034.1:0-115018 GCF_002009585.1 Arthrobacter sp. SRS-W-1-2016
CCAGCAAGGTCCGCGACGCCTGGCCGCAGCTCATCGTGGAACACGTGGACTCCGTGGGCGTCTCCGAAGAACCCCAGGTCGGGGACACCCTCCAGGTCAACGCCTACATCGCCCTCCACACCCTGACACCGGACGACGTGTGCGTCGAGGTCGCCTATGGGCGTGCCGAAGAAAGCGATGAGCTGGAAGACATCACCGTCGCCGAGCTGAACTCGTTCGAGGACCTTGGCAACGGTCGCCACCTGTTCACCGGGTCCATCCTGATCAACCGCTCCGGATCCTTCGGCTACACCGTCCGGGTCTTCCCGAAGCACCCCTCCCTGGCCTCGAAGGCCGAACTGGGGCTGATCGTCAACGCGTAGCGGCAACCCGGCTGGGTGGGCATAGCCCGCCCGGGCCAGTCGCCCTACTGCTCGAAGACCGCTATGACAGCGAGGTCCCGCCCCGAGTAGAACTCGGCGTCCTGGAGGATCTCGCAAACCAAGCCGAAGGACCGATCAGTCCGGTAGGCCGCCGGGACCTGCCAAATCAGGGTGACGGGTGGTTGGTCGTCGTCGGACACACTGTCTGCGAAATCGTGGAGTGAATCGTTGAGCGCATCCATGTCCACACCGTCGTACTCGGGGAAATCGAGCACCTGGCCGAACACTTCGAGGACGGCTGCCTTGTTTGCTGCCGGCGGCACCATCACGGTGCGTCGGCCGGCGTCGGACACTTGTTCCTGCAGTTCTTCGAGCGTCCACGTGTCTGCGGAATAGATCTTCATGGTTCCTAAGTGCGGTAGATGTTGATGGTGTTGCCTTGGACCACTTCCCGCTCGCCGGCGGCGACCAGGGCTCCCTGCCTGCGGTCATTGAGTTCGGACGTCGTGAGGCGCAGCTCGAACATACGGCTTCCCGTGCCGGATTCGGCGACCAGTTTGGGCAGGACGACCTTGTGGTCATCCTTGTTTCCGTTGATAACGATCAAGCCGCGGTAAGCGCCGCCCTCCGAACTCACCAAGAGCTGCACAATCCGCAGGGATGGATCGTGCCAACGGGCCGGCGTCATGGGCTGGCCCTTCTCATCGAACCAATCCAGGCCGGTCCCCTTGTCCGGGAAGCCTGCGTCCTGGGCCTGCAGGAACTCCTTGCGGAGGCGGATCACCCGTTTGGTGCTCCTCAGCATGTCATGCGATTCGGGTGTCTGGGTCCAGTCGATCCATGTCAGGGGATTGTCCTGGCAATAGGCGTTGTTGTTTCCCTGCTGCGTGCGTCCAAGCTCATCGCCGGCGGTGATCATGGGCACGCCGATGGAAATCATCAACGTGGTCATGAGGTTCCGCTTGGACAGGGCACGGGCCGCGAGAATCGTCTCATTTTCCGTACGGCCTTCGAATCCGTGGTTGTAGCTGAGGCTGTTGGTCTGCCCGTCGCGGTTTTGCTCGCCGTTGGCCTCGTTGTGCTTACGGTCGTAGGACACCAGATCAGTCAGGGTGAAGCCATCGTGGGCGGTGATGAAATTGAGCGAAGCGAGCCTGGAACGTCCGGCGGATTCAAAGACCCGGGCCGAGCCGGTCAAAGCGTCGGCCAGATCTCCCATGGTGCTGCCGGACATCCCGCCTTCCACGGCACCCCGCTCTGAGAGCCAGAAACGGCGCACGCCATCACGGAAGTGGTCGTTCCAGTCCACCCACCCCTTGGGGAACCGCCCAGTCTGCCAGCCACCGTAGCCCACATCCCACGGTTCGGAAATGAGCTTGGTCTTGGAGATCACCGGATCTTCCGCGATGCGCTTCAGGAAAGGGTGGTCAGGATCGAACTCGTTGCCCGCATTGCGGCACAGAGTCACGGCGAGGTCGAAACGGAAGCCGTCGATGTGGAATTCTTCGGCCCAATAGCGCAGCGAATCGATGGCAAGATCCACCACCCTCGGTTCGGCAAAATTGAGGGTGTTTCCGCAACCGGTCGTGTCGAGATAGCGGCCGTGGGCGTCGTGGCGGTAGTACCGCTGCTCGCCCAGTCCCCTGAAACTGAAGGTGTCGCCGTCAGTGCCGCCTTCAGCAGTGTGGTTGTAGACCACGTCGAGGATCACTTCCAGCCCCGCGGCGTGAAGGAGCTTCACCATGCCCTTGAATTCGTCCTGGACGGCGTGGGGGCCTGCCAGCTGGGCGGCCTGCGTGGCGTAGTCCGCATGCGGCGCAAAGAACGCTGCGGTGTTGTAGCCCCAGTAGTTGGTCAGGCCCAAGTACTGCAGGTGCTGCTCGTCCATGTGAAAGTGGATGGGCAGCAATTGGACTGCCGTCACTCCCAGTGAGTGAAAGTGCTCGATCATGGCCGGGTGTGCCATGCCCGCGTAGGTCCCGCGGAGGTGCTCCGGGATATCCGGGTGCAGCATGCTCTGGCCGCGGACGTGCGCCTCATAGACAATGGTGTCCCGCCACGGCGTGCGCAGCGCACGGTCGTCGCCCCAATCAAACGCCGATTCCATCCGCACGGAGGTCAGCAGCTCGCCGCGCTGGTGCACCGCCCGACCGTAGGGATCCAGCAGGAGTTGCTCGGCGTCGTCGGCGTCAAAGTCCGGAGCCTGAACGGACAGCGGAAGCGCATCCTCGTGGACCGCGGCGCGGAAGCCGTACCGGGTGCCGGGCGGCAGCCCGTCCACGATCCCGTGATGGACGCCGTCCTCCAGTTTGGGCAGCGTGTGGACCTTCCAGGAGTCCCCGGGGGCCATGTACGCGATTTCGACCCGAGTGAGTCCTGGGGCCCAGACGGCGACGTTGACGCGGTCGCGCGAGGGGGTGTGTCCGTCGGACTTTCCAAGCCGCGGAACACTCAGCCCGAGCGGCGACGGCCGCGAGGCGTCCACTGTAGATGCTGTGTCAAAAATCGGCATAACCATTACTTGAGAGTTTAGTCTCCGACGCCAATTCTCCCTTGCCCACAGCCCATATGACAGCACGGACGCCCGGCGGTCAGAGCCCGGCCGGCGCCCCCTACGAACGCAAACAAGCCGCTCACCTGCTAAAACGTCGCATCGTTCGGCCAGTTACGCTTTTCGCAAAACCGGTCGCTCGCGCGGATTATGTCGACTAGGCCCAATTCACGCGGCCGCACGCCGAGCGGTTCGTATCCTCGGCGATGTCGTTGCATACTTTGGCTATACACCAATGCGGAGGTAATTGTGCGAATCGCTCTTGCTCAACTCATCAGTGGCCGCGAGCTGGCAGACAACCTGACCCTGTTGGAAGACTATGCCCGCCAGGCCAAGGAGGGCGGTGCCGAGCTCGTGGTGTTTCCCGAAGCGAGCATGCGCGCCTTCGGGAATTCCCTGCTGGACATCGCCGAGCCCTTGGACGGGCCATGGGCCAGCCGGGTGCGGGAGATCGCCCGAGAACTTGGGATCGTGATCGTGGCCGGAATGTTCACCCCTGGCCTCGCCTCGGACGGCAGCAGCAACGGCAAGGTCCGGAACACCCTGATCGCCACCGGGCCCGGGGTGGACACCAGCTACGACAAGATCCACCTCTTCGACGCCTTCGGCTTTGCGGAATCGGACACCGTTGACGCCGGCACCGGTCCAGTGACGTTCGACGCCGGGGGCCTCACCTTTGGCTTGGCCACGTGCTACGACATCCGCTTCCCGGCGCTCTTCACCGCCAACGCCGACCGCGGGGCCGACGTGAACATCGTGTCCGCTTCCTGGGGAGCCGGGCCGGGCAAGGTGGAACAGTGGAAGCTGCTCGCGCGTGCCCGGGCGATCGACACCACAACCTTCGTGCTGGCATGCGGCCAGGGCGATCCCGCGAGCCAGGGCCGCGAACCCAAAGGGGCGGCGCCCACCGGAGTGGGGCACTCCGTCGTCGTGTCCCCCTTGGGCAACGTTCTTGAAGAGCTCGACGCCGAACCCGGCCTGTTGTTCGCGGAGCTGGATGCCGCCGTCGTCGAGGACGCGAGGGTCAAGCTCCCGGTCCTCGCCAACCGCCGCGACTTCTGAAGGGAACAGCAACGCTCGCTCACTAAGACCAGTTCATCTTAGTGAGCGAGCGTTGCTGTATTTGGCGCCATAAGTGAGCGGGCGTGCGTCGGAAACACCGTATAACTGAGCGAGGGTTGGCGGCTGTGCCGCCAACCGACTGGCTATTTGGCCGCGCGCTGCCTTGAGACTTCGTACAGGGAGATGCCCACGGCCATGGAGGCGTTGAGCGATTCCATGGCGGAGTCGATCGGGATGGAGATGATCTGGTCGCAGTTTTCGCGGACCAGGCGGCTGAGGCCCTTGCCCTCGGAACCCACCACGATGCACACGGGATCGGTGGCCAACGAGAGATCCGGCAGCGAGACGTCGCCGTCGCCGTCCAGGCCCAGCACGAAGATGCCCATCTGCTTGAACTGCTTGAGTGCGTTGTTCAGGTTGGCAGCCCGGGCCACGGGGACGCGGACCGCTGCGCCTGCGCTGGTCTTCCAGGCCGACGCAGTGACACCGACGGAGCGGCGCTCCGGGACAATCACGCCGTGGCCGCTGAAGGCGGAAACGGAGCGGATGATGGCGCCGAGGTTGCGGGGGTCGGTGATGCCGTCGAGCGCAACGAAGAGGGGCGCGTTGGGGATGTACCCCTTCTTCCACTTAGTGACCGTCTCTTCGGCGAGGTCGTAGGCGTCCTGGTATTCGTACGGCGGGATCTGCAGTACGAGGCCCTGGTGGACAGCGTCTTCGGTCATGCGGTCCAGCTCGGGCTTGCCGGTTTCCAGCAGCGGGATGCCACGTTCGGCAGCGAGTTTGAGGGACTCCTTGACGCGGTCGTCCATCTCGATTCGGATGGCGACGTGCAGTGCCTTCGCGGGGATTCCGGCGCGAAGCGCCTCCACCACGGAGTTGCGCCCGGTGACGACTTCCTCGGTAGCGCGGCCCTTGGGGCCCGAGCGGGCGCCCGGGTTCGAGCGGCTGGTGCCCCCGGCCGCGCGCTTTGCCGCCGAGCGTTCAGCGAGCTGCTTGCTCTTGTACGCCTTGTGGTACTCGCGGTCCTCAGCCTTGGGGGTCGGACCCCGGCCTTCGAGGGCCTTTCGACCGTGGCCACCGGTTCCGGTGGTGGGGCCCTTCTTGCTCTTGACAGCCCGGCGACCGTTGTTGGCCATGAATTCCACCCTTGATTGTGTTGAGTACGTCTGCAATCAAGTCTACTGAATCAACTTAAATCGGGACGACGGCGGAATGTCAGTCCCGTTTGAGGCTCCAGCTGGCGCCGTCGGCGCCATCCTCAACTGCGATACCGGCTGCCGCAAGAGTGTCGCGGATCGCGTCGGAAGCTGCCCAGTCCTTGTTGGCCCGCGCCTCGGCCCGCGCCTGCAACTGGGCTTCCACGAGGACCTCGAGGGCCGTGACGGTCTCGGAGTTCTCCTGGGCCTCGCCGCGGACGTCGTTCAGTCCAAGCACGGTGGTCATGGCCATCACGGCCTGGAGCGCCTGCTCGGCCCCGGCGTCGTCCCCGTTCGCCAGCGCCGTATTTCCGGCGCGGACAGTCTCGTGCAGGGCGCCCAGGGCCTGCGGGACGTTGAGGTCGTCATCCATCGCGGCAGCGAACGCATCGGGCACTGGGCTCGACACAGGGTGGGCGGCGAAATCGCCACCGAACTTCTTGGAGGCCTTCGCGACAAACCCATAGATGCGCTCCACGGCAGCAGCAGCTTCCTGGAGCGAGGTGGGCCGGTAGTCAAGGATGGAGCGGTACTGCGCCTGCCCAAGGTAGTACCGGACAACGCGCGGGCTAGCGAGCTCGAGCATTTCCGACGGGCTCACCGTGTTGCCTACCGACTTGGACATCTTTTCGCCCTCGTAGGTGACCATCCCGTTGTGCAGCCAGAAGTTGGCGAATCCGTCACCCGCAGCCTGAGATTGCGCCATCTCGTTCTCGTGGTGCGGGAAGCGGAGATCCAATCCGCCGCCGTGGATGTCGAATTGCTGGCCCAAGTACTTCGTGGCCATGGCGGAGCATTCAAGATGCCAGCCCGGCCGCCCGGTTCCCCACGGCGAAACCCAGCTCGCCGTCGTCGGCTCCCCGTCCTTGTAGCCTTTCCACAGCGCAAAGTCGCGCGGGTCGCGCTTCCTGTTGCTGAATTGAGGCTCGACGTCGGCGGCTCCCTGCATGTCGTCGATGTTCTGTCGGGTCAGCGAGCCGTACTTGCTCCAGGACCGGACGTCGAAGTAGACGTCGCCCGAGTCGTCCAGGGCCGGGTAGGCGTGGCCGCGGTCGATGAGCCTTTGAATGAGGGCGTGCATCTCCGGGATGTGGCCGGTGGCGCGAGGTTCATAGGTGGGGCGGGAAACGCCGAGGACGTCGTAGGCCTGTTCGAATTCCTGCTCGTAGCGGTAGGCCAAGGCCCACCATTCTTCCTCGGCCTTGGCTGTGGGTTCCTCGGCCCAGTCCGGCCCGAAGGACTGTGCCGACTTTGCGAGGATCTTGTCGTCGATGTCCGTGACGTTGCGGACAACAGTGACACGCAGACCGCGGTATTCAAGCCAACGGGTCAACTGGTCGAAGGCGATCGCCGAGCGGACATGTCCAACGTGCGGCATACCCTGCACCGTGGCACCGCAGTAGTAGACGCTGGCCTTGCCGGCTTCAAGGGGAACGAAGTCGCGGACTTCGGCGGATGCAGTGTCGTAAAAGCGCAGGGTCACCGCTCCAGATTAGCGGATGCGCACCGACTGGCTTCGTCGCACACCCTGTATCCCTGTTTAGCTGCCATCGCCCTGGGGTGCTGCGGGCACGGCGTAGACGAGTGCCGTGGCCACGGCGGAAATGCCCTCGCCCCGGCCGGTGAAACCCAGGCCGTCACTGGTGGTCGCCGTGACGCTTACGGCGGCTCCCGCGGCGGCGCTGAGGACACGTTGCGACTCTTCACGGCGCGGGCCGAACTTTGGCCTGTTGGCAACGAACTGCACCGCCACGTTCCCGATTTCGAAACCGGCGGCACGGACGATCCTCGCAGCCTCCCCCAGCAGCTTCACCCCGGACGCACCCGCGAATTCGGGACGGTCCGTGCCGAAATGCGTGCCCAGATCACCGATGCCGCAAGCGGAGAAGAGCGCGTCAGCGGCCGCATGGGCGACGCAATCGCCGTCGGAATGCCCTGCAAGTCCGCGTTCCCCCTCCCAGAACAGCCCGCCGAGCCACAACGGCTGCGGATCGTTCTCAGGTGCGTAGGCGTGCACGTCAACCCCGATGCCCGTGCGCGGCAGAATCATCGCGGTGTTCTCCGGTGCGGCCATCAGCCTTCCACCCAGCGGACTCCGAGCGGCCCTTCCAGGAGGCCTTCGGCGATGATGAGATCCAGCGGCGTGGTGATCTTCAGCGACTGGCTGGCGCCCCGCACTGCGTGGACGGGGACGCCCAGGAGCTCGACAAGCATGGCGTCGTCCGTGACGGCCGCCGACTGCTCGTCGTCGAACGTCGCCGCGGCGGAGTGGGCGCGCAACAACGTCTCATAGTCGAATCCCTGCGGAGTCTGCACGGCACGAAGTTGTTCGCGCGGGGCGGTGCCGGTGACGATCTCCGGCGCGATTCCGGCGTCGTCCCCGTCCGTTTCCGCGACCATCTTGACGGTATCCACCACCGGCATGGCGGGGATGACAGCTTTGGCGCCCGACGAAAGCGCCACGGCGACACGGTGGAAGACCCGTTCGGGTGTCAGCGCACGCGCGGCATCGTGAACCAGCACTGCACGCGTTCCCTCAAGAACTGCCCCCAGTGCGGCGCGGACCGAAGCGGCACGGGTCGATCCGCCGTCGACCACTGTGATCAGCGGACCGTCGGTGCCGAGCTCCTGGCGGAATGCCTCGCACAGCTCGCGCAGCTCCAGATCGCCTGCGGGGACGGCCACGCAAATCTGGCGTGCGACGTCCGCGGTCGCGACGCCGCGAAGGGCATGGGTCAGAATCGTTTCGCCGCCCAGCGGCACTTTTGCTTTGGGCATGCCATAGCCAAGGCGCTCCCCCGAGCCTGCTGCGACGACGACGACGGCGGTGGCCTCGCGCTGGGATGGTGTAGTCATGCGCCCAAGCCTACGTGGTGCCCACCGGGCAAAAGGAAACCCCGGCAGCAGGTTGCTACCGGGGTTCAAATCTTTGAATCTCTGTTAGGAAGCCAGAACTTCGTCGAGAACGCTTGCGGCCTTCTCTTCGTCGGTCTTCTCAGCCAATGCCAGTTCTGAAATCAGAATCTGACGGGCTTTGGCCAGCATTCGCTTTTCACCTGCGGAAAGGCCGCGATCGTGATCACGGCGCCAAAGGTCGCGGACGACCTCTGCAACCTTGATGACGTCGCCGGAAGCAAGCTTCTCCAGGTTTGCCTTGTAGCGCCGGGACCAGTTGGTGGGCTCTTCAGTGAACTCGGCACGGAGAACGTCAAATACGTGCTCCAAGCCTTCCTTGCCCACTACGTCGCGAACCCCAACAAGGTCTACGTTTTCTGCTGGAACTTCAATGGTCAGATCACCCTGAGCCACCTTGAGCTTGAGATACATTTTCTCTTCGCCCTTGATAGTGCGCATCTTGATTTCTTCAATTTTTGCTGCACCGTGGTGAGGGTAAACTACTGTCTCGCCGACCTCAAAAACCATGTGGACTTTCCCCTTTCCCGCAGACCAGTTTATCACGCTTAAGGCATACGATTGGCACGGAAAGGGGTCCTGAGCCCTGTAAATACGCGGAAAATGGCCTTTTCAGCCCTCCGGCACCCTCTTGACGGGAGGGCATAAAAGTGCATATGAGAGAGCGTTCCGGATGACCCTACTCCTTCTGGAGGGCCGCCACAATGGTGATCGGAATCCTTGTTCTTGCCGGTTTGCCGATAGGCTATGGCTGAAAAGTGTTCCAATGACTCTTAGAGGAGTACGTGTCGTGCGCATTACTGCGATGAACCGTGTCCAGCGCGGCAAACTGGCGATGGCGGCGGCCGCCATCAGCATCGGTCTCTTGTCCGTGACCGGCTGTGGCTATATCAACCCCCAGCAGACGAATCAGCAGTATTCACCGTCTGACGGCGTCAGGGCGGACCTCGGTTCACTGCAGCTGCGAAACATGCTCATCGTCTCCACCGATGCCAACAAGCCGGGCCGCGTCATTGGTGCCGTGTTCAACACTTCCTCGAGCGATGCCACCCTCACCCTCAGTGGCGCCGGCGGGTCACAGGCGACCATTCCGGTGAAGGCAAACTCCGAGACCTACCTCAACGACACCACGAGCGCCGTTATCCTGAGCACCACCGGCGGAGTCCCGGGTTCGGTGGTTCCCGTGACCATCAAGAGCGGATCGGATTCCAGCACCGTACAGTTCCCGGTCCTGGATGCTTCCTTGAAGGAATACGCGAAGTACATTCCCACTCCTTCCGCTTCACCGAGCCCCTCCGCCAGCAGCTCGGCCACCCCGAGCAGCAGCTCGACTTCGAGCAGCAGCGCCAGCCCCACGCCTAGCGCGAGCAGCACAGGCCACTAGGGGCCACCGCCGCCTGCTCGGCAACGAGCCGGCTTGGCAAGTCAAAAGGGTTTACCAAGACAAAAGGAAGGACTCCCCCACGGGAGCCCTTCCTTTTGCTGTTGCCCTTGCTGTTCCTGTCCGCGCCGGCCTACGGCTCGAACTTGTAGCCCAAGCCCCGCACCGTCACGAGATAGCGGGGAACGGAGGGATCGGGCTCGATCTTGCTCCGCAAGCGCTTCACATGGACGTCCAAGGTCTTGGTGTCGCCGACGTAGTCGGAACCCCAGACACGGTCGATCAGCTGCCCGCGGGTGAGCACCCGGCCGGAATTGCGAAGCAGCATCTCGAGAAGCTCGAATTCCTTCAGCGGAAGCGATACTTGTTCGCCGTTGACGCTCACTACATGCCGCTCGATGTCCATCCGCACCGGACCGGCCTGCACGGTGGACGTGATGAGTTCCTCCGGCTCGCCTTGGCGGCGCAGCACGGCACGCACCCGGGCCACGAGTTCCCTCGAGGAGTAGGGCTTGGTGACGTAGTCGTCCGCGCCGAGCTCCAGGCCAACCACCTTGTCGATTTCCGAGTCCTTGGCGGTCAGCATGATGACCGGGACGCTGGAACGCTGGCGCAGTTGCCGGCAAACCTCGGTGCCAGGGGTCCCCGGAAGCTGCAAGTCCAGCAGCACCAGGTCGGCCCCGTTGCGGTCGAACTCCACCAAGGCGTCACTGCCGTTGTCCACAACCTGGACATCGAAGCCTTCCTTGCCCAATAGGTAGGACAGGGGGTCGCTGAAGGACTCTTCGTCCTCCACGATCAGAATCCTGCTCAAGCGCCAGCTCCTTGCTCTAGGGCGCGCACAGCGCCCGTCGTTTGAATCACGTTTCGGGGCTTCGCCCCGGCGTCGTCGTCCTGGCCTTCCATTTCCGGAAGGCGGATGGTGAAAGTAGATCCTTGGCCGGGCTGGGACCAGACGGTGACCTCGCCGCCGTGGTTGGACACCACGTGCTTGACGATACTGAGGCCCAAGCCGGTTCCACCGGTTTGCCGGGACCTCGCCGCATCCACGCGGTAGAAGCGCTCGAAAATGCGCTCCTGGTCCTCGGGGCTGAGACCCTCACCCTGGTCCGTGACGGAAATGGCCACCACGCCTTCTTTGGCGCGGACCCCCACTCCCACACGGGTGTTCTCGGGCGAATAACGGATCGCGTTGTCGATCAGGTTCCGCAAGGCGGTCACCAACAGGTCCTGGTCGCCGAACACCATTGTTTCCGTGCGGCCGCCGACGACGATCTTGATGTTCTTGAGTTCGGCTGGGAGCTGCGAACGATCCACGGCTTCGGCGATCACTGTATTGATATCCACGGCGTGCCCTTGCTGTGCCACATTGGCCCCTTGGAGCCGGGACAGCTCGATGATGTCCTGCACCAGCGCGGCGAGCCGTGTCGACTCCTTATGCATGCGCTTCGCGAAGCGGCGCACGGCTTCTTCGTCGTCGGGACTCGCCTCGAGCGCTTCGGCCAGCAGCGAGATGGCGCCCACCGGCGTCTTGAGTTCGTGCGAAACGTTCGCGACGAAGTCGTTGCGGATCTCTTCGGTCCGGGTGATTTCGGTGCGGTCATCGGCCAGCAGGACGATATATTCCCATCCGAGCATGGCTGCCCGCACCTGCACCACAATGGTTCCTTTGCCCAACGGACCGCGGGGCAACTCGAAAGTCTCTTCCAGGATGACGCCGTCGCGCCTCACCTTTGCGGTCATGTCCAGCAACTGCTTGTGGACCACCGTGTGGCCCCTCACGAGCCCGTAGGCGTAGGCCGCGGGACTGGCCCGGACGACGCCGTCGATCGCGTCCACGACGACGAAAGCGCGCCCGACGACGGACAGCACCTCAGCGGCTCCCTCCGGAAGCAGGGGTTCCGTGACGTCCAGGTCCACGATCTTCCGCTGCCGTTCACTCAGCCTGAACGCGAGCACGCCAAAGACGCCGCACGACAGGCCGACTAGACCTGCGATGACACCGATGAGCACTGGATCCACGGATCTAGCTTATGCGCTCGAAACACTGCAAAATATGGAACGGTCACCAAACCGCCCCGATTCAGCTAACGTTCACCTAAAGGTGCGCAATCGTTCATTGACCACTGCCATCCTTACTAGTTGGACCATAGTTAGCTGTGATGATTTTCGCGCCGTCAGAGGGGTGCGGAGGAGAATTCCAAGGAGAGGACGCCACCGTGCGCAAGGTTTTTCAGGAGGAGCTCATCCAGGTCGGTGAGGACCTCATCGAGATCTCAAAACTGGTCACTGAGGCGATCCAGAACGCGACTACTGCGTTCGAAGGTGCGGACGTCGATCTCGCCCAGGACGTCATTGCCGCCGATGCCCGGATCGATTTCCTGCAGAACGGCCTCGACGAGCGCGCCATCGACATCCTGGCACTCCAGGGTCCTGTGGCGAGCGATCTCCGGATGATTGTCGGCTCCCTGCGGATGAGCGCATCCCTGGAGCGCATGGGTGACCTCGCCCGGCACGTAGCCCAGCTGGCACGCTTGCGCTACCCGGCCACCGTCATCCCCGAGCAGCTGACGGCCACGTTCAAGGACATGGCCCGCCTCGACCTCGAAATCGTCCAGAAGGTCACCCTGCTCCTGGAGTCCCGCGACTTGGAAGTTGCCCGCGACATCCTCAAGCTCAACATCCGGGTGGACGATCTGCACTTGAGCGTCTTCAGGGCCATCGCGGATCCTGCCTGGGCAGAGACGGCCGCCACCACAGTGGACGTGGCCCTCGCGAGCCGCTACTTCGAACGCTTCGCCGACCACGGCGTCTCGGTTGCCCGCAAGGTGACTTACCTGGTCACCGGTGAATGGCAGCCTGAAGGCTTCTAGCCAGGCTTCACAAACAACGACGGCGGCCTCGGGGTCGAGGTAGGTTCCGCCGGGGTTGATCGGCTGGAAGTTCTCGTCCAGGTCGTAGACCAACGGGATGCCCGTGGGGATGTTGAGGCCAGCAATGTCCTCGTCGCTGATGCCATCGAGGTGCTTGACGAGGGCGCGGAGCGAGTTGCCGTGGGCGGTCACGAGTACGGTCTTGCCGGCCTTGAGGTCTTCCTTGATGTCGGATTCCCAGTACGGGAGGAGGCGCACGAGGACGTCCTTGAGGCACTCGGTGCGCGGGAGGGCGTCGCCGAGGTCCGCGTATCGGGGATCGTGTGCCTGGGAGAACTCGCTGTCGTCGGAGAGCGGGGGCGGCGGGGTGTCGTAGCTGCGGCGCCACTCCATGAACTGCTCTTCACCGAACTCGGCGAGCGTCTGGGCCTTGTCCTTGCCCTGGAGCGCACCGTAGTGGCGCTCGTTGAGGCGCCAGTCACGCTTGACCGGGATCCAGCCGCGGTTGGCCTTGTCCAGGGAGATGTTCGCGGTGTTGATGGCCCGCTTGAGCAGGGACGTGTACAGGATGTCCGGGAGAACGTTGTTCTCGACCAGGAGCTCTCCACCGCGCGCTGCTTCCTCGCGGCCTTGGTCGTTCAGGTCGACGTCCACCCAGCCGGTGAACAGGTTCTTGGCGTTCCAGTCGCTGTGGCCGTGGCGCAGCAGAATCAGCTTGTAAGTCATGGTTTTCATCCTAAGCGATGAGGACCTGCCGTTGCCGGGCGTTACGGCAACGCAGGGTCACTTCGCGCCGGTGTTTGCTCCGCGGATGGGCCGTACGTGACCCCGCGTTGGAGGATAAAGTGGGACGGTGGTGCAAAAAGCGGAGCGGGTGCAGGGAAGACGCGGCAAACCCGTCGGCAACATCACCCGAGGCACCACGAATCCCAACCGCATGCGCCGCCTCGACCGCTGGTTGGCTGGCCCGCAGGGATGGCGGCTGCGCTCCGCCGTCGACCCCTTGGTAGTGGACCTCGGCTACGGCGCTTCCCCGGCCACCGCCGTCGAACTCTTCGAAAGGCTCCGGGCCGTCCGCCCGGACGTCCGCGTGTGTGGGATCGAGATCGAACCCGAGCGCGTCCGGATCGCGAAATCCTTGGAGAGGCCCGGGCTCAGCTTCCACGTGGGCGGTTTCGAGGTTCCTGTTCCGGGCAATCCCGTGTTGGTGCGGGCCTTCAACGTGCTGCGCCAATACGAGGAATCTGATGTGCCCGGGATCTGGGCGCTCGTTCAGTCTCGGTTGGCTCCGCAGGGATTGTTCATCGACGGCACGTGTGACGAAATCGGCCGCAGGGTGACGTGGGTTGCATTGGACCCGAACGGACCGTTGAGCCTGAGCCTGTCCATGCGGTTCGGCGGCTTCGAGCTGCCCTCCGACGTGGCCGAACGCCTCCCGAAGGCACTCATCCACCGCAATATCCCAGGGGAACGGATCCATGTTTTCCTGAATGCCTTGGACCAGGCCTGGCTGGAGGCCGCACCTCTTGCGTCTTTTGGCAGCAGGCAGCGGTGGACCGCCATGTGCCAGTCAATGCGCGACGCCGGTTGGCCGCTTCAGGACGGAACGTCACGCTGGCGCTTGGGGGAACTTACCGTCGACTGGTCGGCGGTGGCTCCGGCCTGAGCTCACTGCTACCAGGGACCGTACGGCCCCTGGTTGCGGCCGCTGTTTCCGATTTCCTTCACGGCCGGACGCACGTCCGCCAGGTAGACACACGCCGCGGTCACGGCGGCGATGCCAAAGAGGCCCAGTCCACCGCCGCCGCTGAGGACGGAAATGCCACCGATCGCGGCTGCAATACCGGTGAGGGCGAGCCAGAAGGTCTTGGTCCGCTTGGATGCGGCTTCGAATGACGAGGGTTTGTGGCGCAGGCAATCCACCAGCGCCCACAGCTCCAAAGCGAAGGCAACCAGTCCCAGAATGACCCAAATCCCATTCTGGATGTATGAAATCAAAATTTTTCCGTCCACGCCCTCAAGCCTAGCCGTCAAGCGCCTTGAGTGCTTGCTCCAAGTCCGCCCAGAGGTCTTGTACGTTCTCGATCCCGACGCTCATCCTGACCAGGTTGTCCGGAACGCTGAGCGGCTCGGCAGTGTGCCGGCGTCGGCGTTCGATCAGGGATTCGACCCCGCCCAGCGACGTCGCGGGGATCCACAACTGCAATGCGCGCACCAGCTGATCCGCTGCGTCGGCACCGCTGCGGGTTCCGTCTCCGGCCAGTTGGATACACAGGATGGAACCAAAGCCCTTCATTTGGGATTTGGCGCGCTCATGGCCGGGATCGTTGGGCAGGCCCGGGAAGCGCACGGACTCGACGCGCGGGTGGGTGCTCAGCCTCTCGGCCAGCGTTGCGGCAGAAGCCTGCGAGCGGTCGATCCGGAGTGCCAGCGTGCGCAGGCCGCGGAGCGCAAGCCAGGCCTCGAAGGGACCAGCGATGCCGCCGTGGATGATGCGGTGGTGCAGGAGTTCCGCGCGCAGCCCGGCATTCGAGGTCACCAAGGCGCCGAGTACGACGTCGGAGTGGCCTGCCAGGTATTTGGTCACCGAGTGCAGCACGACGTCGGAGCCCAGGCTGAGGGGCTGCTGAACCAGGGGCGTGGAGAAAGTGTTGTCCGTGACCACGATCGCGCCGGCCTCATGGGCTGCGGTGGCCAGTGCCCGGACATCGGCGATGCCGAGCATCGGGTTGGTGGGGCTTTCGATCCACAGCATGCTGGCGGGCTTTCCATCCGCGGGGGCGAGCTGAGCCTTGACGGCATCGGTGTCCGCGATGTCAACGGTCCGCAACTCAAGGATGCCCTTGGCCGCGAGTTCGGTGGCCATGACGAGCGACCCCGCGTAGCTGTGCGTGGGCATGACGAGCACGCCGCCGGCGGGCACGAGCGACAACGCGGAGCTCACGGCAGCCAGGCCCGAGGCGTAGAGCAGACCGGGCAGCTCGGCGCCTTCCAGCTGGGCCAGCGCTTCCTCGAACGGATCCCAGGTGGGGTTGGCGTAGCGTCCGTAGCCGCGGTCGCCGTCGCTCAGTGCTCCTGTGCCGAAATAGGTGGAGGACAGAACGATGGGCGGGTTGACGGGCTGGTCATGGCTTCGTTCGGGACGGCCTGCCGCCACCACCACAGTGTCAGGGGACAGATCTGCGGCATGTTCTCGGGAAAGACTCATTCCACCAGCCTACGGCGAGGGGTGCGGGCGCTGGAAAGGTGTTACGGGCGAACCGCTGCCGAGCGCCGGGGTGAGCGTCCCGCGCGGGTGGGCGTGCGCCGTCGTCGGGCACTGTCAGTGATCATCTGTACGCTTAGATCCGTGACTACGCAGCCCCTCAAGCAGGACCAGAGCCCCATGCCGGACCAGCGCCGGGGACTCTTCATCGCCTTCGAGGGCGGGGACGGGGCCGGCAAGTCCACGCAGGCCGCCCGCCTGGCCGAGTCGCTCGAGTCCCTCGGTTTGTCAGTACTGCGAACCCGCGAGCCCGGGGGCACGCCGATCGGCGAGAAACTGCGGTCCCTCGTCCTGGACCACGGCCACGGCACGATCGATCCCCGCACCGAAGCGCTCATGTTCGCAGCCTCCCGGGCCGCCCATGCAAGCCAGGTCATCCGCCCGGCCTTGGCGCAAGGTTCAGTGGTTATCACGGACCGCTACATTGATTCCTCCGTGGCCTACCAGGGTGCCGGCAGGGACCTCGGAACCGTGGATGTCAGGCGGCTCAACGAATGGGCCACCGAAGGCCTCGAACCGGACCTGACGGTACTCCTCGACGTCCACCCGGGCGATGGCCGGGACCGCAGAACTGCCGGAAACGTTGCCGAGGACCGGCTCGAGTCGGAACCGGACGATTTCCACGCCCGCATCCGTGCGGCGTTCCTCGAACTGGCAGGGGCCCGCCCCGACACGTACCTCGTGTTGCCCGCCAACGACGCCATCGAGGATCTCGCCGCGCAAATCCTCCGGCGCGTGCAGGACTTGCTCGGGAGCCGCACGTGACCGTGTGGGATGAGCTCCAGGGCCAGGCGCCCGTCGTCGCGCAATTGCGGGCCGCCGCCCAAGGCGAAGGCCTCACGCACGCCTGGCTGTTCACCGGACCGCCGGGTTCAGGCCGCTCCAACGCGGCCAAGGCATTCGCGGCTGCCTTGAACTGCGAACAGGACGACGTGGCACTCCGAGGC
The DNA here is from genome assembly GCF_002009585.1 of Arthrobacter sp. SRS-W-1-2016. Classification (NCBI taxonomy): domain Bacteria; kingdom Bacillati; phylum Actinomycetota; class Actinomycetes; order Micrococcales; family Micrococcaceae; genus Arthrobacter; species Arthrobacter sp. SRS-W-1-2016. The sequence goes on from NZ_MTPV01000034.1 coordinate 16,554, forward strand.
TGCGGCGAATGCGCATCGTGCCGGACCATCCTCGGCGAGACCCACTCCGACGTGACCTTTGTCCGCACGGAGAAGGTCACCATCACCATCGAGGAAGCCCGACAGTTGGTGTCCAAGGCGGGCGACCGGCCGGCGTCGGGCCGTTGGCGCATCATTGTGGTGGAGGACGCGGACCGCATGGCCGAGCGCACCACCAACGTCCTTCTCAAGGCCATCGAGGAGCCCACGCCCCGGACCATCTGGATGCTGTGCGCGCCGTCGCCCGCCGATGTGCTGGTCACCATCCGCTCGCGTTGCCGCCCGGTGAGCCTCCGGATTCCGCCGACTGCCGACGTCGCCGCCCTGCTGGTGAGGCGAGACGGCGTCGATCCCGCCATTGCGGACCGGGCCGCCCGGGCTGCCCAAAGCCACATCGGCATTGCGCGTCGGCTGGCCCGCGACCCGGAGGCGAGGGAACGCCGGATGGAGACGGTCCGCTTCCCGCTGGGCCTGCGGGGCGTCACTGCCGCCGTGATGATGGCCGAAAAGCTGGTCAAGATCGCGAGCGATGAGGCCAACAGCTCCAACGACGAACGCGACGCCGCCGAGAAGGTGGCCCTGCTCACGAGCCTTGGCGCTCCGGAGTCGGGCACCCTGCCTCCGTCGATGCGAAGCCAGGTGAAGCAGCTTGAAGACGACCAGAAACGGCGCGCCAAGCGATCCATCACGGACTCCCTCGACCGCACGCTGACCGATCTGCTGTCCTTCTACAGGGACGTCCTGGTCATCCAGATGGGAAACGCCGTGGAGTTGGTCAACGTTGAACTCAGGAGCGAGCTGGAAGCCTATGCGGCAAACTCCACGCCCGAGATCACTTTGGCGCGCATGGATGCCATCAACAAGGCCCGTGTGCGGATCACCACCACCAACGTGGCACCCCTGTTGGCCGTCGAGTCCATGGCGAGCAGCCTGATTCAGCAATAGCCGGATAGTTTAGAAGTACAACACGCTTCCCCAGCTTGAGGAGAAACGCATGACCCCCGCACGACGCCGGACCGCCGGGTCCAGTTCCAGGACCCGGTTCCCATCACTGCGGCGGGCGGCAGCGGCAGTCGCTGCCACGGTCTCCGCCAGCCTGCTGCTGAGCGGCTGCGTGTTCTCCGTGCCGGTGCCTAACGACGGCGCGAGCAACGGGTCGGGCAGCACCGCCGACTCGTCCATCGCAGCCGCGGCGCCGGCAGGACTGGAGAGTTTCTACTCCCAGAAAGTGGACTGGACGTCCTGCGAGCAAGGATTCCAGTGCGCCAACATCAAAGTGCCGGTGGACTACGCCAAACCCGACGGTGACAGCATCTCCATCGCGGCGATTCGGCTCCCGGCCCAGGGCACAAAGAAGGGCTCGCTGCTGGTCAATCCCGGCGGCCCCGGCGCGTCTGGCTATGACTTCGTCAGGGACGCAGGGAAGACGCACTTCACCAGCAAGCTCCGGTCCAGCTTCGACCTGGTGGGCTTCGATCCCCGCGGCGTCAAGCGCTCGGCGCCGGTGACGTGCCTCAGCGACGCCGAGCGGGACGCTTCCCGCGAGAAGGTCTACAACTATGACACCGACCAGGGCCTCGCGGCGGCACTTGCCGACACCAAGGCCATCAATGCCAAGTGCGTGGAAAAATCCGGCCCCGCCCTGGCACATATCGACACCGCCAGCTCTGCCAAGGACATGGACATCCTCCGCGCAGTGCTGAACGACGCAAAATTGAACTACCTTGGCTTCTCCTACGGAACTTCGCTTGGCGCCACCTATGCGTCCTTGTTCCCGAACAACGTCGGCAAGCTTGCTTTGGATGGCGCAGTGGATCCGGCCCTCAACAACGAGGACCTCACTGCGGGGCAGGCAGAGTCATTCGAAAAGGAGCTCCACACTTATGTGGCGGATTGCCAAGCAAAGCCCGGCTGCCCCATGATAGGCAGCGTCGACGATGGTGTGCAGCAAATCCGGGACCTCATTGCCGACGTCGAGCAGAATCCCAAGCGGGCGAAGGACGGCCGGCTGGTGACGGGAGCCGCGTTTGTCAGCGGCATTTTCACCCCGCTTTATGACAACGAATCGTGGCCTGTCCTGACCCAGGCGCTCGTGGCCGCGTTCAAGGGCGATGTGTCGCTCATGCTCCGGATTGCCGACTTTGGCGCGGACCGGGACCCGAACGGCACCTACACCTCGAACACCCAGTTCGCGTTCAACGCGATCAACTGCCTTGACTACCCCATGGTCACGGATACGCCCGGGATGCGTTCCGAGGAAGCCCGGCTGAAGCAGCTCTCCCCCACCTTCGGGTACTACTTCGCCTATGGCGGCATCAACTGCAAGGACTGGCCCTATAAGCCCGTGCACACGCCGGCTCCCGTCAAGTACACCGGCTCCGCTCCGGTCGTGGTTATCGGCACCACCGGGGATCCGGCAACACCGGTGGCCTGGGCTGGTTCACTGCGGAAGCAGCTCGGCAACGCCTCCCTGGTGACGTGGAAGGGCGAAGGCCACACCGCCTACGGCCGCTCCAACCAGTGCGTGTCCGACGCCGTGGACAACTACTTCGTGGACGGAAAGGTGCCTTCGGACGGGACCATGTGCTGAGCGTGGCCGTTTTTGGCCGGCCGCCAGTTCTGACCATTTTTGGAGCCGGGTTGAGCTGACCCGGGCAGTTGAACGTGTTACGCCGCGTGGGAACTCCACGGTTATGTCGCCACGTGCAACCGCGCATTGAACCATGACCAACGCTTCGACTGCCGGCCGGCATCGCAACGCATGCACGAGGACATCGGCAAGAGCTGCCACGCTCCACCTCCAGCGCAATTGCGCGGGCCCAGCAGCGTGGGTGGCGGATTGACGGCATCCACGCCGCTGTGACCAGGCCAAAACCGGAGGATTGTTGAGGGGCAGGCGTTAGAGCCGTGCCGCGCGGGGCTCAAGCAGCGCTGGAAGGTCCTTGACCGAGGGCACGACGGCGGTGGCGCCGGCCGCGCGCAAGGCCGCCTCTGAGTGGAAGCCGGTGAGCACGCCCACCACGGCGGACGCACCGGAACGAACACCGGAGAGCATGTCCGAGCTCGTGTCCCCCACGACGACGACCTCGCGGACATCATCGAGGTCAAGGGCAAGCACGGCGGTAAGTATCATGTCCGGATAAGGGCGACCGCGTCCGGCGTCGGCGGGGCACAGGCTGAGATCGGCCTTCCCCATCCAGCCCAGGGACTCAAGCACCATGTTCTGGGTGTGCCGCCCGAATCCCGTAGCCAGGCACACTTTCACGCCGGAGTCCCGTAACCAGTCGATGGTTTCCTCGGCGCCCGGAATAGCCCGGACACCGCCGTCGGCAATCAGATCGTCGTAGGCGCGTTCGAACGCTTTGTTGGCGCTCTCAGCCCGTTGGGCTTCGTCAAAAAGGTGGCTGAAAACGGTCAACTTCGAAAAGCCCATGGTGTCCCGGGCATAGCCGAGCATGCTTTCGAAGCGGGTCGAACCGGGCTCGACGCCGGTCTCCAGCAGTGCGCGGGACATCGCACGTTCCGTAAGACCATCGTCCGTGATCGTGGTGCCCACCATGTCCAAGACAGCAAGCCGGAGCCGCTGCGCACGATGTGCCCCGGCGTCGTCCGCGTTGATCCTCTTGCCGCTGTCCATGCTCATGGCGCCCCTTCGCTGGTTGATGGCCGAAATCGTGCGGCCACGTTAGTCCGCCCAGCTTGCCCCCGGTCCGCGACGGCGGCCTGAACCCGGCGCGACGAGCGGGTGAATTCCGCAACAACGGCGCCACGGGAGCCCTGCCCGGTGCTGTTTTGACCCGGACGAGGTGACTCTATTACAGTTGTATCTTGCGTGATTCAGCCGGTACCCGGACGATAACGCGGTGCTTCCTTAGCTCAGTCGGTAGAGCGTTTCACTCGTAATGAAAAGGTCATCAGTTCGATTCTGATAGGAAGCTCGAAAAGCCCCGCCATTCCACTGGATTGGCGGGGCTTCCTTCTTAGGTTCAAAATTCGCGGCGCTCTTGCCGGAAGTCCATCCGGCCAGAAAATACCAAGGCGGTCCGCTGACCGGGATGATCCTGATGACGTCGTGATTGGTGAACCAAGTGCTAGCGCTCGATCCTGTTGACTTCGGCCCGTTGCAGGGTCCATGGCCCGATGAACCTCGCCAAGCCGTATGCGACGCTGAAGGTGAGCGCTACCGTGGTGGGGCTGAGCACCAGCATTCTGCGCCCACGGCTGACGGAAAGGCCGCCCCAAATGGTGCCTTTGGAGCGCACGGTCCCTCCGCCGTCGAAATGTTCCTCCTCAAGAAGCACCTCGGGCGCGGGCCGTTCCTTCCTGAGGGTACTGACGGCCATGGCAACGCCGACCAGCGCAAGAAGGGCGAAGCCGTCGTTCTGCATAGTCGGTTAGAAGCCCGTCCGGTTTGGCCTCATGTTTCATGTCTCCCATCAAGGCTCCGACACACCGGGACCCTGGAGGCAAGCTTGCGCGCCATATCGTAGGCTCGGCTAACGCCATCCAGGTGAAAGGACAAACCTCATGAGCAGTGTTCCTCCGCCTCCCGAAAAGCGCTGGCCGTCCGGCGCCCCCCAGGTTCCTCATCCATACGCTCCGGTCCAAAAACGCGCACCGTTTAGCAAGGCTGCCATCGCGGGTTTCATCATTAGCTGCGTCGGACTCTTTGTCTTTGCCATGGTGGGTCCGCTCGGAACCGCCCTCTCGGGCATAGGCCTCCGGCGGGCCAGAGACCGCGGGTTGCGTGGACGCGGGCTCGCCATCGCGGGGATGATCATCGGTATCGCCGATTTTGCGTTCTACCTCGTCGCCCGGTACCTCCTTAACCCCTAATGCACAGCCGTCGAGGTGAGACCCGAGGCGAGTAGGCGGCGCGGCGCGTCGGGCGCTGCGAAGTTCAGGCAACAGGATAGAAAAGATGGGCGGGAACTACCATCTTCCGCCCGTCTGTACCCGTTTCCAGGGACAGTCTTCCGAGCCGCCGAACACATGAGGGTCATGAACTTCCGCAAACACTTCGCTCTGCCCGCCGCGTTCCTCTTTGCCGCATTGGCCCTTACCGGATGCCAGCAGGGATCCGGTCCCGCCACAGAAGCGATGTCGCCGGCAGCTCCCCAGGCAATCGCGGCCGCTACCGGGGGAGCATCCTCAGATGCGTCGGCCGCAGCCGTGAAGTCCATCCACTCCCCCGGCATCGTCGCCACCGACGAACAGCTTAGTGCCGGACAGTGCTCCGCCAAGGTTGTCGATGCCGCCACCGGCGAGTACCTGCCGGACCCGGCCTGCACTCCTGGCGCCGCAGATCCAGCGGTCACTCAGGACAACATCGACTCGACCATCTGCACGAGCGGCTACACGGCCACGGTTCGCCCGCCCGCTTCGAACACGGACAAGGTTAAGGCCGAGAGCCTGCGCGAATACGGCCAGACCGCCGTCAAGACCACGGAATACGACCACCTCATCAGTCTTGAGCTCGGCGGCACCAACTCCGTATCGAATCTGTGGCCTGAGCCGAACAAGACGAGCGCAACGGGCACCACGAACCCGAAAGACGCGGTGGAGAACGCCCTGCACAAGGCCGTATGCACTCACAAGGTCACCCTGTCGGCTGCCCAGAAGGCGATCGCCCACAACTGGGTCACCGCGGTCAAAGACCTCGGTTTGTAGCAGCGCGAAGCGCTGGCTCCGACGAGCAGGGTCGTCAGCCGGGGTATAGTCGCCCCATGCTCTCCACGCGTCGATTTACTTGCCCCCGACCGGTTTCCGGTCGCGAGGGCTCTCAGGCGCGCGCCTAGGTCCTGGCGCCGGATGTGAGTCGGGGGTGGAACCCGCCACTCACATCCGAACATAAGGACCAGTAATGCCCGCTTATCTCGGCCCCTCCGAACTCAACGATGCTTTGATTATCCGGGACCTCTCAAATCCGGACGCCGGGCCCCATGCAATGCAGACACTCTTGCAAGGTGTCACCGACGCGCTCGGCAGCAAGTGGGGCGTGCCCGAACAGATCATTCGGCACAGCCCGCTGGTGAGCGTGACCGACAACTATGACCGCCTGGGGTTCAGCGAATCGGATGTCACGCGGGATCAAAGATACTCCCGCTACGTCAGCCCTACGGTGATGCTCCGCAGCCATACCTCCGCTTCCATCCCGTCCCTGCTGCGGGCACTGGATTCAGACCAATCCATCGACGAGCTCTGGGCCATCCCCGGTCTTGTCTACCGGCGCGATTCCATCGACCGCACCCACGTCGGTACCCCACACCAAGTCGACTTGTGGCGCGTCAGCTCCCGTCAAGCCCTCGACGCCGGTGATCTCCAGGAAATGCTTTCTTCCCTCGTGCAAGCGGTCCTTCCGGGAGCACAATGGCGCGCAGTTCCGGCAGTTCACCCCTACACCAAGGCGGGCTTGCAGCTCGATGTTCTCATGGAAGGAGAATGGCTCGAACTCGCGGAGTGCGGACTCATGGCCCCGCATCTGTTCGCCGAGGCCGGCCTGAATCCCGCAAAGTGGTCGGGACTGGCTCTAGGGATGGGCTTGGACCGTACACTGATGCTCCGCAAAGGCATCCCCGACATCAGGTTGCTCAGGTCCACGGACAAAAGAATCGAGCAGCAGATGCTGGACCTGTCCCAATGGAAACCGGTCTCCCAGATGCCTTCCATCCGCAGAGATATTTCCATCGTCGTCCCCGCGGGTTTGGACGCCGAAGTTCTCGGAGACCGGGTACGGACATCCTTGGGCGAGCAAGCCGAAGATCTGGAAAGCGTCGAACTCCTGGCGCTGACTTCATGGGGAGAGCTCCCGGCGGCAGCGCGGGAACGGCTCCGCATCTGCGACGGACAAGCCAACGCGCTCATACGTTTGGTGCTGCGCCCCCTCGCCCGGACCATGACGGATTCACAGGCCAACCAGGTCCGGAACGCGGTTTACCTAGCCCTCCACGAAGGGCCGGTCAAGGAACTCATCGCGGGATAGGACATGCGCGGCTTTCCCCAGATGATGGAAGGCGCCGCGGGACATGCCGGCAAAGGGCCCGATCGGGACCTCCATCCCGCGACGCTCTACCAAGGGGTTCCCCCTAGATCGATCAGTCCGGCGGGCCACGATGCGGTGTTCTTGGCGGCGGAGCAAATCATGATCGGAGTATCCACGGATTCGACGACTGTGGTCCTCTCCCGTCTTGATAGGCACCGTTCTTGAGCACGGATCCGGCGCCAACCGAAGGACTCATAGAACGGTGCCACCCACCAGGACCCCGACCGGGCCCACGTCGAACACGGTCCGAAGGTCCTCCACGGTCCGACGAGGAAGATGAGTGTGCCTGACAACCCGGATCATCGTCCGCATTTCCCTGTCCTCCTTGACCACGGGCGTCACCGTAGCCGACGATCGCCTTCACAGCCGCGCTGACCGCGATCGAGGAAGCGGTTCCTGGAGGAGCTTAAACCGCTTCGTTCTGACCTGAATCAGCGAGGGTCACTCCGGCCACCGACCAGTTCTCTCGCGGGACTTCGTGGAGGACGACGCGGATGGTGTCCGGCCGGATCCCCATGACGTCGGCGTAGGTCGCAGTCAGCGCTGCCAGCAGCTCTCGCTTCTTCTCGGTAGATGCCGGCGAAGCGTTCAAAACCTGGATCAGGGGCATCAGACGATTCTGCCACGGCCCATGAGGTTGTGCGTTTGGCTTCCACGGTTCTCCCTTTGTTGACGGGCGACCGCCGGATGAACACACCACAGTTTCATGCCCGGCAACCCATTCGGACTTGAAATCCAAACCCGAAGCATGCTTAGTATGTAACAACGGCCGTATCGATCGGCTGCCGAACCAGAGGAGGAAACACCATGGGACTAGGCGACAAGATTGAGAACGCTGCAGAGAAGGCTGGCGGCAAGGGCAAGGAAGCTGCCGGCAACGCCACGGGCAATGAAAACCTGAAGGCGGAAGGCCAGGCCGACCAGGCCAAGGGCGATTTGAAGCAGGCCGGCGAAAAGGTCAAGGACGCCTTCAAGAAGGACTGATCCGACCGTCTGGCGAAGGGCGCATCCCATCGGGGTGCGCCCTTCGTCGTGCCGTACTTGATTCCAGACGTGTTCCCGCGGGAACACACCGCATACTTACTAATCATGGACGCCGGGCAACCTCACCGGTAGTGTGATCACACCCGAATGGTGCTCATCCGGGACTGCGTCAATGGAGTCGCAGCGAAATCACATCTGGGGGATTTGATGACAACGCTGGTTCAGTCGGAGGGCGAATTACGCCCCGACGCAGAGGCCAACACCGTTTCCGATGCGGAGGGCGGGGACTGGCTCAGCTCGGAACATGAAAATGTCAGGATTGAGGATGCGGGTGAGGGGATCCTCCGGATCACCTTGCGCCCGGGAGGCCGGATCACGGCAGAGGACGGAGCCCTTGTCAAGGAGCGATACCTGGCTCTGACGGGCGGAATGGGCGCCGCTGTACTGCTTCAGGTCATCGGCGTCGAGTACGTCAGCCGCGACGCCGTCAGATTTTTCAGCGAAGCAGCCACCATCACGGCCTTCGCGATTCTGGGCAGCACGCCCGTGGACCGTGTCATCGCCCACGGCAGGCACGGGCTCCCCGCACCGCAGTGCCCCACCCAGTATTTCTCCGATGAACAAGAAGCCTTGGGGTGGTTGCGCGAACTGCGTGCTGGCGCCGCAGAGAGCGGCACCAGCACGGCAGCCAAGCAGACTTAGGCGCGGCCCGTGTGGACGACGAGGTCGTCGTACTTGCCGGCCAGGACGTCTTCGAAGTACACCGCCGAGCCGAGAGTTGCCGACACATAAAGGGCCCGCACGGTAGCGAGTGCCGCGGTTGCTTCCTCGACTCCGACCCGCGGATCCTTTCCGGAACGGATGGCTTCCACGACGTCGGCATACTGCTTTTGGTGCGCGGTCTGCAGATCGTCTGATCCGTCCGTATTGGCTGCCGCATCATGCGCCCCGACCTCAAGTTCGGCCTGGTTCCCGGCCCCGGCCATGCCGTAGGAAGATTCTCCTTCTGCGGGAGCATTGTCAGCGGCGTGGAAGTACTGCAGCCGATCATTGTCGACGACGGCCGAGCCCCTCTCGCCGTGGACCTGGATCCGGGCGGTGAGTCCGGGATAGGCCGCGGTGGTGCAGTGGATCACTGCCAAAGCGCCGGAGGCGAATCGGACCGTCGCAACGGCAGTGTCCTCAACTTCGATGCGCTCGTGGGCGAGCAGCGCAGTGTGGGCCTGGATCTGGACGGGGGTTCCCAGGAACCAAAGAAGCAGATCCACGCTGTGGACGCCTTGATTCATGACCGCGCCGCCGCCGTCGAGCTCCCAAGTGCCCCGCCACTGGCCGGAGTCATAGTAGTTCTGGCCCCGCCACCAAGCCAGCGAAGCCACTCCCGAGGTGATCCTGCCGAAGCGTCCGGACCGGACCGCCCGGGCCACCGCGACGCTCGCCGGATCGAAGCGGTGCTGGCTGATCACGGAGACGACCTGCCCTGTCGCGGCGGCCGCCGCATCTGCAACGCGCCGGGCGTTCGGCAAATCCACGTCGATCGGCTTTTCGATGATGACGTGCTTGCCGGCATTCAGGGCTTCGACGGCCAGGTCCGCGTGCAGGCCGCTTGGCGTGCAGACAGCGACAAGATCGATGTCCGCGCCCTTCAGTGCGGCCGCCAGCGACGAGTACGTTGCGGGACGAGGGTTGTGCAGCTCACTCTCGACCGTGTCTGCCAGCGCGGTCGCGGCCGGTTCAAGCGGGTCAACGAGGGCGACGAGTTCCAGGTCATCATTCGCGGTGATGAGCTTGGCATGCTGACGGCCGATGACTCCGCAGCCGACGACGGCGGTGCGCAGCCGCCGCTTGGGCGTGGTTGCTGTGTTCGCGATGGTCATTTGGTGGTAACTCCGGCTTCTTCGAGGAGGCGGTTGAAGGAGCGGCCGGCAACTCCGAACGCTGCCGGTCCCGAGAATCCTCCGAGGTGGTGGGTGTTGACCAGGTGGGGCTCCAGGGAAGCGAAGCCTTCGAAACCGTCTTCCTTCAAAGCGTTGATGGTTTCGCGAAGTTGGCCGTCGCCATCCCCCGCCGGCATCACCAGGCGGTCATCGGCACGGGCATCCTTGACCTGGAGATATTCCAGGTAGGGGCGGAGCATGTCGTAGGCCTCGCTGAAGGGCTTGACGCCCACCTGGACGAAGTTCGCGGCGTCCCAGGCAATCCGCAGCGCCGGGGAATTAACAGTCGTGATGATGTCCAGGACGCGTTCAGGCGTGTCGCCGTAGATGTCCTTTTCATTTTCATGCAGGAGTACCACGTCGTGCGCCTGGGCCTCTGCGGCCAAGGCTCGCATGCGGATCATGACGGCGTCGCGGATGTCTTCGGCGCTGAGGCCTTCGGCCCGATAGAACGAGAAGATCCGGATGTAACGGGTGCCCAGGACCTTCGCGGCCCGAATGGCCGCGTGGAGGCGATCCACTTCGAATGCGACAGGTGTGGTGATGTCCACTTTGCCGATGGGAGAGGCGATGGCCGACACACCCATGTTCTGCTCGCGCAGTATCTGGTCCAGCCGGGCGAGGTCCTTTTCGGACAGCTCCACGATATTGGTGCCCCAAGCGCTGCGGACTTCGATGTGGTTGGCGCCCAAGGCCTGCAGAACTGCGATCTGGATCAGCGGGTCCGGGCTTATTTCGTCGCCGAATCCAGACAGTGTCCACTGGGGTTGCTTGACGGTCACGTCGTTTTCTCCTTGAAGTAATACATGGTTGGCAGCCGGCGTGGCTGGCCTATTTGACACCGCCGGCAGTCAGGCCGCCGACGAGGAATCGTTGGAAAATGAGATAGAGGATGACCACAGGTGCGGCACAGACCAAGGATGCGGCCATCATCTGGCCGTACAGGGGCAGCGCCCCACCTTCCGAGGAGGACCCGAAGATCTGCAGCACTACCGCTACGGTCTGGGTATTCGGACGGGTCAGTACCGAAGCGAACATGACGTCATTCCAGCCAAGCAGAAAGGAAAAGACGCCGGCGACCACGAGCCCGGGCCAGCTCAGGGGGAAGATGATTCGGAAGAGAACCCCCATCGAGGAAGATCCGTCGATACGGGCTGCTTCCTCCAGTTCCTTGGGCAAGCCCCGCAGATACGTGACCATGACCCAGATGGAAAACGGCAGGGCAAACGTCAAGTACGCCAGGAACAGGCCCCAGTAGGTACCGATGACGGTGATTCCCAGATAGTTGCCCGCCGAGGCGAAGAGAACAAATACCGGAAGCAGCAAAAGACCGCCCGGAACGCTTTGCAGGCCGATGAGCCCCCGGAGAATGCTTAGGCGGCCCCTGAATTCGAAACGGACCAGCACGTAAGCGGTGATGATGCCCAGTAATGAGGAAACCACCGCAACCGCACCGGCGATCATGACGCTGTTGATCAGGCCAGTGCCCAAGGGCAGGGTGCTCCAGATCTTCGTGTAGTTGGCGAGGGTGAATTCGGTGGGGAAGAATGCCCCCCGTGCCACTTCCACATCGGAGTTCATCGAGGAAAACACGATGTAGAGCAACGGAATCGCAACCATGGCGCACAGCACGATGGTGCCTCCGACCAGCAGCGGGGTCGGGAGCAGGCGGTATACCGCGGCAGTCTGCCGTCCGGTCTTGCGGGGCGCGCTTCCAGTGCGAAGCGGGCTGGAGGCCTCCAGCGGGACCTCCATGACGACGTCGGGCGTTTTGTTGCTCATTTCTTGCCTCCCGCGTCCGCGCCGGTGTCGAGCCGAACGGCTTTCAAGTAGAAGTAGAGCGGTATGGCGATCAGCAGAAGCGAGATCAGTGCCATCGCTGCTCCCATGCCGAACCGCAGGCTGGTGAAACTCATGCTGTAGACAAGGGTCGGCAGTATTTGCACGTCGAAGGGAGCCGGGACGCCGAACAACAAGAAGGTCAGCGAAAAGTTGTTCATGTGGTGGAGCGTCGCGATAAGGCACGCCAAGGCGACCGGCCCGCGCAAATACGGGAAGATCACGTAGCGCAGCTTCGTCCACCACAAGGCGCCATCGATGGCCGCTGCCTCGTGGACTTCCTGGTCCACGGATTGCAAGCCTGAAAGTGCCATCAAATAGATGAACGGCCAGGCCGCCCATACCTCGACCAGGATCAGGACCCAGAAGCTGGCCGGACCGGTGAGCCATTGACCGGCAGGCAGTCCGAACGCGGTCAGCACCTTGTTGACGATGCCGTCGTGTTGGAGCATGGTGCGCCAAAAGCTTCCCACGACGAACGATGGAAGGACGTAGGGAATAAGGAACATCGAGCGCACCAAGGACCTGCCGCGATAGGCATTCTGGGTCGCCAGTGCAGCGTAGATGCCGATCGGTACCGTGATGACGGTGGCGATCAAGGAGAAGCCGATGCTGTTGCCGAAGGCATGGACCAAGTCAGTGGACGTGAACGCTTCGACGAAGTTTTTCAATCCTACGAAGGGGGCACTGATCCATTTCCGGATCGTGTACTGATCCAGTTGCAGCATCGCGATGTAGATGCCCAGGATCAGGGGGACGACGATTATCAGGCCGATCAGGAGGGCACCAGGGGTGAGCATCCATAGTGGCCGGTTTCGTTCGCTCACAGTCCGCCGGCGCTTGGCGGGCGGTTGCCCGCCAAGCTCCGGGGCGCGCCGCAAGGCGGCGGCTTTTTTCACGGTGGTGCTCACTGGTTTGCCGACGCCCTGTCGAGGGAGGCCTGGGAGTCCTTCTGGGCCTTGGCCAGCGCAGCCTTGAGGTTGGTCTCATTGAAGCTGCCATTGCCAAGATCGGGGCGGGACTGAACCACGACGTTGGTCATCGCCAGCTGGATGTCGCCCCACGCGCCGGTGAACGGTGTGGTCTTGGACTTGGACGCTGAATCAATGATCGGCGCCAGCGAAGGATCCGCATCCTGGACCTTCTTTGCGGCCGCAGCGTTGGTGGGAAGATCTCCGAACAGTTTGTTGTAGTTGACCTGCTCGTCTTCACTGGTGAGCAGCTTGATGTAAGCAGCCGCGAGGTCCTGGTTCTGCGAGTATTTGGCAATCACCAGGTTGTCGCCGGAAATGATGGAGCTGACCGGCTGGCCACCGGACGGCGCGGAAGTCTGTCCCGGCGGTACGGTCGGCATCACGGCGTAGGCGTATTTACCCTTCACGGCGGAGGCATCGAAAGTGACCTTTGATGATGCGGTGGTCATCAACATCATGGCGGACTTGCCCGCGGCGAAGTCAGCGGCAGCCTGGGTATCGTTCCAACCGACGGCGGCCGGGTTGACCACCTTGTCCTTGGTGAGCCAACCGAAGTACGTTTCGTAGGCCTTGAGCACGGTGGGGTCATCGATGCGGGCAGTCTTTCCATCCACCAAGGGGTTGCCCGACTGGTTGGCCATGGCCCAGGCAAACTTCCACGGCGTGTAGTTGTCCGCGTATCCGGTCGCGAACCCGTAGGTGGATCCGGTGGTCAGCTTCTTGGCCTGGTCCAGCAGACCGTCCCAGGTGTTAGCAGGCTTGTCCAGCCCGGCCTTCTTGAACATTTCGGTGTTGTAGGCCAGAACGTAGGGCCTGGAGGTAAACGGGACGCCCACTTCATTCTGGGTGTCCGGCCCCGAAATTCCCAACGTCGCGGGAACGAAGCGGTCGCGGCCGCCCACCTTGTTCCACATATTCGAGTCGAACTTGACGAAGGCGTCTGTTGAGTACGCGGTCGGGGTGAAGGTGGTACCCACTGCGTAGACGTCCGGGCCCTGGCCTGCGACCACAGAGGTCTGGATCTTCGAGAGCTCATCGTTGGCGCTGGCGAACGTCTCGAATTTCAGGTCGGCGCCGGTCTGCTTCTTGAATGCATCGGCTATGTGGGCCTGCCAGGCCTTGAACTGATCGGACTTGTTGGTGTTGGCACCGACCAGGACATCCAGGGTCTTGCCTTGGCCGTTGGGGGCGCCCCCGCTCGCGCTCGACGAGCCGTTGTCGGCACCGCAACCGGTTACCCCTAGTGCTCCCAGCGAAACGAGAACGACCGCGCCAATAAGTCGCGTCCTTGAGTTGTTCATGTCTTTCTTATGCTCCTCGTTGAGTCGCCCCGAAATCTTCGGGGGAACCGGCCACACAGACCGGATGTTAGCTGGAACACTATGACAGTTGCTGCAACAAGTGCAACGGTTGCCAAAAATTGCCATCGTTGCTTTTGGGATTGGCCTGTCACAGATGGGAAGGGACATCCCGGATGAGGGAAGATGGACTCTCAGAACGCATTGCGGGGCCGCGAGGGGGCAGCACTATGAGCATTAGCGAGGCCAGCATTGGAACCGGCGCGCTGGGGCGGGGTCCGACTATCAGGGACGTCGCCGCTCTCAGCGGTGTAGCGGCGTCCACGGTCTCGCGGGCTTTATCTCAGCCGCACCGCGTCAACCAAGCCACCAGGGAACGCATCGAAGCGGCTGCCCGCGAACTGGGATACGTGCCGTCCGCATATCCCCGCAGCACCGCCCCGGGAAGGTCCGGAGCCGTCGCCGTCCTGGTTCCGGACATCACAAACCCGTTCTTTTTTGACTTCATCCGCAGCACTCAGCATCAGCTCAAGACTGCCGGCTATACCCAGCTGCTTGTCGACACCGAAGAGGATGTCGAACTGGAAGCAAACTACCTGGACGAGTTCCGGAGCTCTGCGGTCGGCTTCCTTCTTCCCGCGACCCGCCTCAGCGACGATCAGCTCATCAGCGCGGCCGCCAAATCCCCTTTGGTGACGTTGAACCGCAGCACACCGGGCGTACCGAGCGTGATCATTGATACCCCTTCAGGGGTCCAGCAGGCCATGGAGCATCTGTTTTCACTCGGCCACAGGGATATTGCCTATCTCGCAGGGCCGCCGAACTCCTGGTCGGACGGCCGGCGGTGGGAGGCCCTGCAGGAGCGATCCGAGTTGTTGGGTATCACCATCCGGCGCCTTGGCCCGTATCACCCGAGTACGCGGTCCGGGGCTGCCGCCGCTGACACCCTGCTCAACAGCGGGGCGACTGCCTGCATCGCGTTCAACGACTTGGTTGCCATCGGCGTCCTCGTCCGGCTGAGGGAACGCGGCATCGACGTACCCGATGAAATGAGCGTGGTCGGGTGCGATGACATCTTCGGAGCTGATTTCTGCCAGCCGCCCCTGACAACCCTCACGGCCCCGATCGAACAAGCCGGACGGGTCGCAACGGACATGCTCGTCAGCAGGCTTCGACCGGGCCGGTCCCAGATGCGCGTGAAAGTCGAACTCCCCACCCATCTGACGATCCGGGCATCCACGGGCCCGCCCCTCCGCCCCGCGAGGTGAACCAGCGTTGCCAGCCGTGCTTACGCTCCGCACCTAGTGGATCGCGTCCGTGCGTGCCAGGAACCGGCCCGTCCGGAGGAAGTCGCGGACGATAAACCCGATCCCGAGAAGTATTACAACCTCGCCTATTGGCTGAGGGCACCACTTTCCTAGCGTTGTAGGCCAAGCCGCCGATCAAGGTACCTATTGCGGCAAGGACAAACCCCAACACCCTACGATCATCAGCCCACGTAGCAGTTATGACAAGAAAACCCCGCACCTGTCAGGTGCGGGGTTTTCCGGTGGAGAACTATGCGAAGTCTGAGACTGCCGGATCCGGTCCGATGCGGCCTTCGGCACCGCGGTCCAGGCCGTTGATGGCCTCGATGTCAGCCTCATCCAAAGTGACGCCCAGTGCTGCGAAGTTTTCCTGGATCCGGGACTCGGTCACGGACTTGGGGATCACGACGTTGCCGATCGCCAGGTGCCAGGCGATGACCACCTGTGCCGGGGTGGCCCCGTGCTTGGCAGCGATCTGGGCGATGGTGGCGTTCTCAAGGAGCTCGCCGCCTTGGCCCAAAGGCGACCATGCCTGGGTCAAAATGCCCCGGGCGGCAGCGAACTCGCGGAGTTCCGACTGGTTGAAGAACGGGTGCAGCTCGATCTGGTGGATGGCCGGAACAACGCCGGTTTCCTCGATCAGGCGCTGCAGGCCTTCCTTGCTGAAGTTCGAGACGCCGATCGACTTGATGCGTCCGCGCTTCTGGAGCTCGATGAGGGCCTTCCAGGTGTCCACGAACTTGTCCTGCTTGGGCTGCATCCAGTGGATCAGGTACAGGTCAAGGGTTTCCAAGCCGAGGCGGTTCATGGACTCTTCGAAAGCCGCAAGAGTGGACTCATAGCTCTGGTCTGCGTTCCACAGCTTGGTGGTGATAAAGATTTCCTCGGGCTTGAGGCCGGAGGATGCGATGGCACGTCCCACGCCTGCCTCGTTGCCGTAGATCTTGGCGGTATCGATGTGGCGGTAGCCGGCGTCGAATGCCTGTCGCACCACCTTTTCGGCTACATCGTCCTCAACCTGCCACACCCCGTAGCCGAGCTGGGGAATGGAGTTGCCGTCGTTAAAAGTAAGGTTCGGTGACGAAGTCATGGCTTCCATCCTGCCAGCGCGCACCCGCAGGGGCTACGGATTCCGCGCCTCTAAGCTAGGCGCTTAATAGTTGCCATGTGGGAATAGACGCGCCTGCAGCTACTTTGCCGGCAGGGGTTACGACCCGGCTTCGGCCCTCAATAGCCGTTCGGCTTCCTCGACATGCTCGTAAACGGCTTCGGCGCGTCGTCGCACCGACGCCGCTCCTACCGGGACGGGCCCGACGGCGAGACGCAGCATCGCGGCGGCCTCCGCCGTCGTGGCAAGTGAGTTCCCGGCTTTGGACAAGGCCCGATGGACGCCGGCGAGCGATCCGGGAATGTCCAGCCCGTCGCTGGGCGAACGGAGCTGGGCCGCCACGCAGACCGCACGTACCCGGGACGACAAGTCCGCCAGTTCGTTGGCAATGACTACGAGTTCGCCGTAGAGCTGTTCGTCTTCGACACCCTCCAGCACTTGGTGATACCGATCCAGGCCTCGATGAAAACGGTCGTGGGCACGCCGCCACAATCCTTTGCCTAGTTCAGCGTCATCCTTCCGCCCCTGCCGGACGGCCCCAAAGAATCCCAAGCCAGCGCTCAGAGGTACTGGCCCGGACCGTGGTCCGGATCTTCCACGCGAGCCGGCTTGCCGGGCTCCGCTTCCTTGCCGGGAAGGTGGGCACGCTGGGGCTCACCGTTCTCGCCAATAACGACGCCTGGGGCGATCATGGTTCCGGGTGGCAACTGGCGAAGCTGCAACTGGGCAACAGCGTGTTCCCGGGCTGCCTGCTGCGCGGCAAGCGCCGTCTGGATTCCATGGAACAGTCCCTCGAGCCAACCAACCAACTGCGCCTGGGCGATCCGGAGTTCAGCGTCGGAGGGCGTGGCGTTTTCAGGGAACGGGAGGCTGATGCGTTCCAGTTCTTCCACAAGTTCAGGAGCGAGGCCCTCTTCCAGCTCTTTGATGGAGCGTTCATGGATTTCGGCAAGGCGTCCGCGTGCTGCCTCGTCCAAAGGGGCGCTCTTCACTTCTTCGAGGAGCTGGCGGATCATGGTGCCGATCCGCATGACCTTGGCGGGTTCGTCGACGAGGTCCTGCAGGGTGGTGCCTTTCCTGGCGCCAGCCTTCCCGTCGGCCTTGGGACCTGCTTCCGATGTGCTCTGTGCCGCGCCAGCGTCCAAGGTTGTGCCCTCCACCGGGATGTCGTCAAAACTCTCGCCACTGGGTTGAGTGTCGTCCTGATCGCTCATGCGTTCATACTCTCATGGGCCGCAACTCAGCCCAGAGCCTTGACGAGTATTTCGCCTTCATCCTTAGCGAAACCGCATTTTTCATAGAATCCGGTGGCATACAGGTTGGCGGGGACCCAGACCTCCTCCATCCCGTGTTCCCGCATCCACTCCTCCATGACAGCCAAAAGGGACCGGCCGATACCGCGGCGGCGCCACTCCACATGGGTCCCCATTTCCATGAGGAGCAGTTCGGCCCAAGGTCCGGCGTTGCGCCGGCGCTGAACGCAACAGTGGAGGAATCCCACCGTCTCGCCACCGAGCTCGGCCAGCCAAAACAGAACGGCGGGGTCGCCCAGAAAGGAGCGGGCGGCGTCGTACGCCAATGCCCCTGACGGCGCGACGGACGGATCCTCGTCGAACAAGTTATCCGTCTCCGCCAGGCGGATCAGCGCGTCGGCGTCGTCGGGGCCGATCAGCCGGATCCGGACGTCGGCATTCGTCAATGTTTCGATGCCAGCACCTCCCCTGCGGAGCAGTCTATGCGGTGGCTGTCCCGTTTCCGCGGACGGTTCCCATCATGCCGTTGCTGGCGCCATTGGCCTGCTGGACCAGCCTCGCGTCGCACAGATCCAACCAGCGGGCCTCCGCCTCGGCATGGAAGATCAGGGAGTCCAGAACGAGCAGCCGGGCGGTATCCGTGACCCTTTGGTTGGCTGCGACATCCTTGCGGTCCTGGGTATACGCCTGCAGTTGGCGCAGGGAAATCTCACGTTGGGCCTGGATGAGCGCGGGAACATCGGTGCCCGCCGTCGTGACGGCCAGCGCAAGCTTGATGGCCAGTTCGTTCCTTGGTGGAGCTCCACGGTCCACCGCTGTTGTGAACCATCGGCGGATTTCCGCGGTCCCGGCGTCGGTGATGCTGAAAAGCACGTGGCCGCGGCCGTCGTCGCCCTCCTTGCGGACCAAAGCGTCGCGCTCCAGACGGTTCAGGGTGGTGTACACCTGCCCGATGTTCAACGGCCAGACGGCTCCCGTGCGTTCCTCGAACGCTGCCCGCAATTGGTAGCCATAGCGAGGTTGCTCCTGAAGCAACGCCAGGATGCTGTACCGGATGGACATACGCCTCCTTCGTGCTGCCGGTTTGGCGGGCGCCGCTAGAGCAACAGCAGGACTTTGCCCATGTGCTCGCCGGAATCGAAGTATTCGTGGGCTTCGCGGACCTGCTCCAGGGGGAACGACTTGGCCACGAACGGTTTGATGCGGCCGTCGGCCAGCATCGGCCAGACCGATTCGCGGACGGCGTTCATGATGACACCCTTTTCCGCAACCGGCCGCGGGCGCAGCGCCGTGCCGATGATCGCGGCCCGTTTGCTGAGCAACTGGCCGAGGTTGAGTTCGCCCTTGGCACCACCCTGCAAGCCGATCACCACCAGCCGGCCGTAGTCCGCGAGTGCTTCCACGTTCTGCTGCAGGTACTTGGCGCCGACGACGTCGAGAATCACGTCCGCGCCCTTGCCGCCGTTTTGTGCCTTGAGGCTTTCGGCGAAGTCTTCTTCCGCGTAGTTGATGGCGATGTCGGCGCCAAGGAAGGCTTTCGCGGTGCCGACCTTTTCAGCCGTACCGGCCGTCGTCGCGACCGTAGCGCCGTACGCTTTGGCGAGCTGGATGGCCATGGTGCCGATGCCCCCAGTGGCGCCATGGATCAGTACCGTCTCACCGGCCTGCAGCTGCGCAGTCATGATGAGGTTCGAGTAAACCGTTGCGGCTACCTCAGGCAAGGATGCGGCGGTGACCAGATCCACGCCGTCGGGCAATCGCAAAACCTGCTCCGCCGGGACAGCAACCTGCTGCGCATAGCCGCCACCCGAAAGCAGGGCCACCACCTTGTCGCCCACGGAAAACGGCTTGCTGACCTCGGGCCCGAACGCGGCAATCCTGCCCGAGACCTCAAGGCCCGGAATGTCGGATGCTCCCGGTGGGGGCGGGTAGAAGCCGCGGCGCTGCTGGACGTCCGCCCTGTTCAGGCCGGCGGCGACGACGTCGATGAGAACCTCGCCGGGGCCGGGAACCGGAGCAGGGACGTCGCGGATTTCCAGAACCTCGGGCCCGCCCGGTTCGGAGATGAAGACGGCTTTCATAGAGTGCTCCCGATCCCTCGCTCAATGCAGTTGGCCTTTCAGACACCTTAACCGCGTTAATCGCGGCGGCAGGTTTTTGGCGCAGCCAACTCCCTATGAAACACTACTAGGCAGGGAAGGTTGTCCGAGCGGCCTAAGGAGCTGGTCTTGAAAACCAGTGTGCGGTAACCCCGCACCAAGGGTTCAAATCCCTTACCTTCCGCGTGGCGCGACACAGCGCAGCCGAGAGGCCGGTTCATGCGAATCTTCGGATTCCATGGCCGGCCTCTTGCGCTTTCACCGGCTGGCACTCGGCCAGCTCCCAGCAAACGTTCATCTCTCAGTAACCGGTACTGGCTAGGATCGAACCCATGATTAATATGATCCAGGCCATCATTATGGGCCTGCTGCAGGGAATCACCGAGCTCTTCCCGATTTCCAGCCTCGGCCACAGCGTCATTTTGCCCAAGCTGTTTGGTTGGGGCCTGGACCAGAAGGCGCCGGAATTCCTGAACTTCCTCATAGCCACCCACCTGGCAACGGCAATCGTGCTGTTCTTCTTCTTCCTCCGGGACTGGATTGAAATCGCCAAGGGTCTTGGCCGGTCCATCCGGGACAGGAAGATCGCTCCGTCGGACACGTATGCCAAGCTCGGCTGGTTGCTGGTGGTCGGATCCGTGCCTGCCGGGATCATCGGCTTGGTCCTGGAAAAGCCCATCCGGAACCTCTTCGGTTCCCCGCTGATCGCTGCCGTCTTCCTTGTGGTCAACGGCCTGGTCCTGTTTGGTGCCGAGCGACTGCGGACACGCGAAAGGCAGCTCACGTCCGCGCGCCATGTGAATGCAACGGCAACGGCTTCCGACGCCGAGATCGCCACTTTGTCGTGGAAACGCGCCCTCGGAATCGGAACCGCGCAGGCTGCGGCCCTCATTCCCGGCATTTCCCGCTCGGGCTCGTCGATGGCCGGCGGCCTGCTGTCCGGGCTGAACAACGAGAACGCCGCGCGGTTCAGCTTCCTTCTCGCCACGCCGATCATCGGCGCTGCCGCAGTGCTCAAACTGCCCGACCTCTTCACGCCGGCTATGGCCGACGAGCGCGGCGTATTTCTGGTCGGCGCACTGTGCGCGGCCGTCGCCGCATGGTTCGCCACCAAGTTCCTGCTTCGTTTCTTTGAGACCAGGACCCTGACGCCTTTTGCCGTCTACTCGGTCGTCGGCGGAGTGATCTACTTCGTCTTGATGCTCGTCATGGGCTAGGTTCCCTGCCGGCATTGTGCGAAGCCATTGAAACTGTCAGGGGCCCCGCATAGGGTTTGGTCTGTCTCCACCACCCACTCATGAAATCGCGGTAACTACACAGGAGCAAACATGCCCACGCCTGACATCACCCCCGGCTCACCTTGCTGGATCGACCTGATGACCTCGGACACGGAGAAGGCAAAGTCCTTCTACAACACCCTCTTCGGCTGGACCTACGAGACCGGGGACCAGGAAAAGTACGGCGGCTACATCACGGCGTCGAAGGACGGCAAGATGGTGGCCGGGATCATGCAGAAGCAGCCGGACATGGGCCAGATGCCCGATGTCTGGTCCACTTACCTGCGCACTGACGACATCAAGGCCACCACCGAAGCGGCCGTCGCCAACGGCGGCCAGGTCTACATGGAACCCATGGAAGTGCCGGACCAGGGAACCATGGCCATGTACGCGGACTCCTCCGGAGCAGCAATCGGCGCCTGGCAGTTCGGCGAGATGAAGGGCTATCAGCTGGCTGCCGAAACAGGCGCACCCGCCTGGCACGAGCTCTTCGCCAAAGAATACGACTCGGCAGTTTCCTTCTACCAGAATGTCTTCGGCTGGGAAACCACCGTCGTGGGCGATACCCCGGAGTTCCGCTACACGACGCTCGGGGAGGGCGACAACTCCAAGGCAGGCATCATGGATGCCTCCGGTTTCCTCCCCGCCGAGGTGCCGTCCTATTGGGGCGTCTACTTCGCGGTGGATACTGTCGATGCGACGATCGAGCAGGCCACCGCCCTGGGCGCCACCGTCATCCAAGCGGCTGAGGACACTCCCTACGGACGGATGGCCACCCTGACCGATCCGACGGGTGCGATCTTCAAGCTCATCCAAAACCAGGCTGCATAAGCCCAACCGCTAGGCGCAGCCGCCACCCACCAGAGAGCATGCTCTCCCCACGACGCGGGGAATGGACATATTGCGATTATGTCCACTCCCCGCCTCAAAGGGAGGGCATGCTCTCTCTTGTTTGTGCCGTCACCAGTCGGCAACCCGGTATTCATCCACGCCTGATGTGATGCCGAGCGTGATATCCCCACCGGAGTAAAGCCCGGTTCACCGCCCGCCGACGCACACGGCGGGTGTCTTCCACTGCGCCCTACAGGGCCAATTGAAAGTTAGAGCCAATGCATTTTAAAAATGGGAAACTTCTAGTCGGTTTGGTGGTGTCGGCGGGATTGCTTGCACCCCCGCTCGCCACCATTCCGGCCGTGGCAGCCGATACGCCCACCGCTACAGGCCCGTCGGTGGTGATCAATGAGGCCTACCTCAGCGGAGGAAGCGCCGGCGCTGCGTTCCGGAACAAGTTCGTCGAGCTGTACAACAACTCCGACTCCGCCGTCAGCCTGGGTGGTTGGTCGCTCCAATATCGCGCGGCGGGCAACGTCAATCCGCCCACCTTCATCACCCCCCTCAGCGGCACCATCCCGGCCAAGGGATTCTTCCTCGTCAAGGGCGCCAGCAACAGCGCAAGCTCGACGGCGGCAGAATTGCCGGCTGGCGACGTCGACGGTTCCGGAACGCTCAACCCGAGCGGAAGTGCCGGAACCATCGTCCTTGCGAAGCAGGGCACTGCAGTGAACCCCCTCCCCACGGGTTCCGTCGTGAGCAACCCCGCCGTAGCCGATCTCCTCGGTTACGGCAGCACGAATACCTTCGAGACCGCGGCGGCCCTGGCACCGGCAAGCAACACCGATGTCAGGAGCCTGAACCGGACCAACGGAGCGGACACCAACAACAACGCCGCCGACTTAAGCCTCAGCGCCGCCATCACCCCGACGGCGGCCGGGGCCACTGCCCCTCCGCCCACCGACGCCGGGACCAAGACCATCGCGGAAATCCAAGGCACCGGGGCGGCCAGCCCGTTCACCGGTGCCACTGTGACCACCCGGGGCAAAGTCACGGCCGTCTACGCCACGGGCGGTTTCAACGGCTACTACGTGCAGACCCCGGGAACCGGCGGCGACGCCGATCCGGCGGCCAGGACGGCGTCGGACGCTATTTTCGTCTACTCGCCGTCCACCGCTGAAAGCACCCGGACCGGCGACTACCTCGAACTCACCGGCACGGTAAGCGAGTTCTCCAACCAGACGCAGCTCACCGCGGACGCAAGCGGAGTGAAGAAACTCAGCGAAGCCTCACCTGAAGTCAAGCCGAGCAACTTCGCGCTTCCGGCCGACGAAACCACCCGCGAGCGCTACGAAGGCATGCTCGTGGCACCGCAGGGCGCCTTCACCGTGACGGACAACTATTCACTGAACCAGTACGGCGAAATCGGCTTGGCTGCAGGGACCTCTCCCTTGGTCCAGCCCACTGCCGTCGCAAACTACGGCTCAGCCGAATACAACGCGGTGGTTGCGGACAACGCACTTCGCGGCATCAAGCTCGACGACGGCGCGTCCACCAACTTCCTCAAGGACGCCTCCACGAAGGCACAGGCGCTTCCCTACCTGGCAACGAGCGATCCCGTGCGGGTCGGATCGGCTGCGGCCTTCCGTACCAACGTGATCCTCGGCTACGGGAACAACTCCTGGAAATTCCAGCCGCTCTCCCAACTGACCCCGGCCACCGCGGATTCGGTGCAGCCTGTCAGCTTCACCGGTAGCCGCCCCCAGGCCCCGGCGAACGTGGGCGGCAACCTGAAGATCGCCTCCTTCAACGTGTTGAACTTCTTCCCCACCACCGGTGACCAGCTCAGCGGCTGCACCTACTACACGGACCGGGACGGTAACCCGATCACGGTCAAGGACGGCTGCAACGCCCGCGGTGCGGCGAATGCCGAGAACCTCCAGCGCCAGCAAGCAAAGATCATCGCTGCGATCACCAAGTCCGGCGCCGACGTCGTCTCCTTGGAGGAGATCGAGAACTCGGCACAATTCGGCAAGAACCGCGACGATGCCCTCGCGAAGCTGGTGGATTCCCTCAACATCGAGACCCCGGGAATCTGGGACTACGTCCGCACGCCTGCCAACGCTCCCCCGCTGAGCGACGAGGACATGATCCGTACGGCGTTCATTTTCAAGAAGGCCAGCGCCGAACCACTGGGTGAGTCGATCATCCACAACGACACCATCGCTTTCGCCAGCGCACGCAAGCCCCTCGCCCAGGTATTCAAGCCCGTGGGGGCAAGCGATGACAAGAAGTTCATCGCGATCGTGAACCATTTCAAGTCCAAGGGCTCAGCAGTAACACCGGACGACACCGACAAGGGCCAAGGCGCTTCCAACCTCGCCCGCACCAAGCAGTCGCAATCGCTCCTGGCCTTCGCCGATCAGTTGAAGTCCTCCAAGGGCACCGACAAAGTGTTCCTCATCGGCGATTTCAACGCGTATTCCAAAGAAGACCCGATCAACGTCCTGACCGGGGCAGGCTACACAGATCTGGAAACAAGCACCGGGAAGCACTCGTACTTGTTCGGTGGAATGGTCGGCTCCCTCGACCACATCCTTGCCTCTCCCGCCGCCCATGAGGTGGTCACGGGAACTGACATCTGGAACATCAACTCGGTGGAGTCGGTCGCCTTTGAGTACAGCAGGTACAACAACAACGTCGGCAACTACTACGCCCCGGACCAATTCCGGGCAAGCGACCACGATCCCGTGGTGGTCGGCCTGAACCTGCCGACCACACGGGCCAGCGTGGACCTGCAGTTCCTGGGCATCAATGATTTCCACGGACGCATCGACAGCAACACCGTCCTGTTCGCCAGCACCATCGAACAGCTCCGGGCCAGCGCCGCGGCCGGTTCAACTGCCTTCATCTCCGCCGGAGACAACATCGGTGCGTCGCTCTTCGCCTCTGCGGTGGCCAAAGACCAGCCGACAATCGACGTGCTCAACGCGCTTGAAGTCAAGGCGTCCGCAGTGGGCAACCATGAGTTCGACGGCGGATGGTCGGACTTGCGGGACCGCGTCATCGCCGGGGGCAACAACGCGAAGTTCCCGCTCCTGGGTGCCAACGTCTACCAGAAGGGCACCACCACCCCGGTACTGCCGGAGTACACCGTCCTGGACATGAACGGCGTCAAGGTGGCCGTCATCGGCACCGTGACGCAGGAAACCCCGTCCCTGGTCAGCCCGGCCGGCATCGCCGACCTTGAATTCGGTGACCCTGTGGACGCCGTCAACCGTGTTGCCGCCAAGATCAAGGCCGGAAAGCTGGCCGATGTGATCGTCGCGGAAGTCCACGACGGCGCCGGAGCCGGTACAGCGGACGGTGCGACCATCGAACAGGAAGTCGCCGCGGGCGGGCCGTTCGCCAAACTCGTGAAGGAAACCACACCTGATGTTTCGGCCATCTTCACCGGCCACACCCACAAGGAATACGCCTGGGACGCACCGATCCTCGACGCCAACGGCCAGCCGACGGGCAAGACCCGCCCGATCGTGCAGACCGGAAACTACGGCGAAAACATCGGCCGTATCACGCTGACAGTGGACACTAAGAGCATGGCCGTGACCGCCTACACCGCGGGCAACGTCAAGCGGTCAGGAACGGACATGTCCGGAACCTACCCGCGTGCCGCACAGGTCAAGGCCATCGTCGACAAGGCGCTGGCCGACGCCGCCGTCGTCGGCAATCAGCCGGTGGGCGCTGTCACCGCGGATATCACCACGGCGTTCACGCCGGACCCCGCTGGAGGGACCCCCAAGCGTGATGACCGCGCGAGCGAATCCACCCTCGGCAACCTGGTGGCGGATTCCCTCGTGGACACGCTCAAGGCTCCGGAACTGGGCGGTGCCGAGATCGGCGTCGTGAACCCCGGCGGACTGCGCAACGAGCTCTACTACGCACCCGACGGCACCATCACCTACGCGGAGGCCAACGCTGTACTGCCCTTCGTGAACAACCTCTGGACTACCTCCCTGACGGGCGCCAAGTTCAAGTCGCTTCTTGAGCAGCAGTGGCAGACCAACGCCGATGGTTCCGTGCCGAGCCGTCCGTACCTGCAGCTGGGCGTGTCCAAGAACGTGAACTACACGTTCGACGCCGCCCGCCCCGCAGGCGACCGGATCACCTCCATTTGGGTGAACGGTGCGCTCATCGACCCCGCGAAGTCGTACCGCATCGGAACCTTCAGCTTCTTGGCCACCGGGGGCGACAACTTCCGGGTCTTCAAGGAAGGCAGCAACACCAAGGACTCAGGACTGGTGGATCGCGACGCGTGGATCAAGTTCTTGAGTGCGCACCATCCGGTGTCACCGGACTTCGCCCGCCGTTCGGTTGCCGTAGTGAACACCACGGCGGCGGAGGTGAAGAGGGGCGACGCCATGACCCTGGCCGTCTCCAAGCTGAACCTGACCTCGCTCGGCAGCCCGCAAAACGCCTCGCTCAAGGCAGTCTTCACGGATGCCAAGGGGCTCGCGACACAACTGGGAACGGTCGGCGTAGCTTCCGGTGCTGCCTCGGTGAACCTCAAGGTACCCGCCGGAGCGGCGGCCGGAACAGGAACCCTGGTGCTGACCGCCGTCGAGTCCGGGACCGTGGTGAAGGCCGCCGTCAAGGTTGCCGCCCCACTGCCTCCGAAGTGCACCGCGCCGGTAGCGCCGAGCAAGTGGTACGACGTGATCGGCTGGATCAAGCACGCCTTCGCGTGGCTCGAGTACCAGAAGTGCCTTAAGGGCTAGCCGCAGCGCCAACCCCGGATGAGCATGCTCTCCCCCGGCCCTGACCAGTGGACATATCAGGTTTATGTCCACTCGTCGGAACGGGCGGGGGGCATGCTCATTTTTGTTGGTGGAGCATGCTCATTTTTGGAGCGGAAGGCCGAGCATGTCCCTGGCGATTTCGTCCGCGTCGCGGAGGGTCCGTTGGCCGCTTCGGTAGCTGGCGCCCTCGGAAGGCCGGGCCTCCGCGGCAATGGCCGTTCCCCATTGCGTGGAGGAAAGCTGCAGGCCAAGGGCGTACATCCCCGGAGTCACCGAACCATTGGCGCCCACCAAACGGTAGGGATGCGGTTGGACGTCCAAGCCGGAGGTCTGCACGGGCGTTCCCTCGGCGGTCATCATGACCTTCGGCCGTACCAACCCGTCGGCGAGCAACTGGCGGAGGAACGGAGAAACACTCATGCCCACCCGGTTCGCGGGAGACATGGCTTCAATCAGCGTCCTGGCTTCCACGGCGTGGTCGTGCACCCAAGCAGACACCGCTCGGAAGACACGGTTGGAGCGGTCGACGCTGAATCGCGGATCAGGCCCCACGAAACTCACGACGCCGGCGCGCGCCAAAGCGGCCAACTGTTCGGCGCGCAGAGCAGGAGGACCGCTCGCGAGCCCCTCAACGAAGGATTCGAACCAGCCGCGCAGCTCACCGACCCACGATTCGTCCGTGATCCCGCCGTCGGCCACAGCACTCTTCAGGATTGCCCGTCCGGCGTGCAAGGCCCCGATGGCCATCTTCACAGGATCAGACTCTCCGAGCGCGGAACGGCGGGCGTCGTCGTCCAGGTAGTCCACGACGGCCGCGTCGAGTTCCTTCCTGGACGCGAAGGAATGCCCGGCCAAGGGCGCCGCGAGACCCAGCAGGTCAAGGCGGCGCGACGCGGCAACATGGGTGGTGACCAACTCCCCGACCTGGTTCTCCCATCGTCCTGTGGCGTGTGCATGCGGCTGCAACAAATCTTCGAGGGCAGCCAGGAACTCCGTCGCGTCAGTCACGGCCACGGGTTCGGCCACGACCAGCGTTGAGTAATAGGCCCACAGGGCGTCCCGATGCAGAAGGGGCCATAGGTCGTGGTCGAAGCCAGGTTGGATGCCGGCCGCGTCGAAGCGTTCCACCGCGCTCTCGGTCAGGTACCGCAAGCGCACGGACTTGGGATAGTAACCGTCCAGCCCGGCCTTGGCCCGGTACGGGGTGCCTCGCCTCGATGCCGCGATGATCTTCGGTTCGCGGCCCGAAGGCAGGTACTTGAGCTCCCCTTGGAGACCATCTTCTGCGGGCACGAATTGTCCCCCGCGGCCTTCGGTCAGCTGGCCCATGACGTCGAAGAAATTCAGGCCCATGCCCCGCACCAGGACCGTCTCCCCGTCCGGAACCAGAGCCCAGTCGACGTCGGCGGGTGCGGCCGGCGGCACGTACAGCAGCCCGAGTTCGGCCGCGACCTCCCTGAACGAACGCTGCTCCGGGTTGAGCCTGGACTCCAGGTGCCCCAGCGCGAGGACGAGGGAATCCACGGTGAGCTTGCCGCCGTCGTCGAGTTCGACGTCGAACCCTCCGCCCGCGGGATTGCCTGGCGAACCGTCACGCGCGCCGTCCGCCGGGGCGCCCGGCAGGGGATGCGCCGCCACGGCGTTGCTCCGATGGAAGGCGATCTCCACGCCGGCCGGGACACGGTCCAGCAGTTCCTCGAGCGTAGAGCGCAAGTACCGCCCGTAAAGGGCGCGGCTGGGAAAGTCGTGGGAGGCAAGTCCGGCAAGTTCGGCCCGTTCCTCGGGGCTCAGGCCCGGGCCGCCGTCGGACCGCTGTTTCGCCCGCCACTGCTCAAACGAGCCCCCGGCCAGGGGCGGCGCGAGTCGCTCGTCTTCGGGGATGAGCGTGGGATAGAACGACTGCGTGTTCATGAGGTACAGCCGGGACTGCTGGGGCTGCCAGACGTGCCCCGGACCGGCGGGATACGGGTCCACGACGTCGATGTGAAGGGAGCGCGTTTGCGTTTCCATCGCAGCCCAATTGGCGAGCAAACGCTCCAGCACACTGGTGCCGCGGGGACCTGCCCCGATCAGCCCGACCCGAATGTTCTGCGATTTACCCACGCCCAAGCCTAACTTCTTGTGACTTGCTTCCTCCTCAGATAGTCACCCTAGGATGAGGCATGACCACCACAGCAGCTGATCAAGCGCCCGCGCCCGACAACGCAACTGCCCAGGGAACCGCAATCGCCCCCGAACCTGTCGACGAGAATATCTGGCTCGAAGACATTCACGGCGAGGAACAGCTGGCCTGGGTGCGGGAGCAAAATGCCCGCACCGAAGACTTGCTGGATGACGCCGAATACGCCGCTTTGGAAGCCGGAATCCTGGAGGTCCTGGACTCCACGGACAGGATCGCCATGGTCAACAAGCGCGGCGAGCACTACTACAACTTCTGGAAGGACCAGCAGAACCCCAAGGGCCTCTGGCGCCGGACCACGTGGGAAAGCTACCTCAGCGACGCCCCGGAATGGGACGTGCTGCTCGACATCGACGCACTGGCGGCCGCTGAAGGCGAAGAATGGGTCTTCCACGGCGCCAACTTCCTGCGCCCGGCCGAAGGCGAACCGCACCGCCTCGCCATCATCGCCCTCTCCCCCGACGGCGGCGACGCCAACCGCCACCGCGAGTTCGACGTCGAGACCCGCACCTTCGTGGACCCTGCAACAGGCGGCTTCGACCTTCCGACCGCGAAGGGCAACGTGAGCTGGCTCGACGGCGATACCCTGCTGGTTGCCACGACCGCCGACGGCCTGCCGAAAACCAGTTCGTCCTACTCGCGCACGGGTGTGAAGCTCCGCCGCGGCCAGTCACTGGCCGAAGCCGAGCGGATTTTCGAGATCCCCGAAGACCACATGATGGCGCTCGTCGCCCACGACTCCACCCCGGGCTTCGAACGCACTTTCGCCGTGGACTGGATCGACTTCTTCAACCGGACCACGTCGGTGCTGCGCGACGACGCGTGGCTTGCGATCGATGTCCCCACCGACGTCAGCCTCAGTTCGCACCGTGAATGGCTCATGTTCCGTCCGCGGCAGGACTGGAACGTGGACGGGACCACGTACCCCGCCGGGTCCCTGCTGGCTGCCGACTTCGAGGGCTATCTGTCCGGGGAACGCGACTTCACGGTGCTTTTCACCCCGGATGAGCACACATCCCTCCAGTCGTGGAGTTGGACGCGGAACTACCTGCTCCTGAACCTGCTGCATGACGTCTCTTCCGAAATCAGGGTGCTGGACCCGGCCAGCAAGGACTCGGCCGGAGGGTGGGCCTCGACGTTGTTGGACGCGTGCCCGCCGCTGCACGACGTGAATGCCTACGCCGTCGACGACGAGGACGAAGCGGAAGGTGACGACGCCGGCAACGACTACTGGCTCGTGGCCACCGGATTCACCACTCCCACCACGCTCATGCGCGGCACCCTTTCCCCGGGCGTTGCCAGTTACAGCCTCGACGCAGGGCACGACGGCGGAGTGGCCAGTACGCATGCAGCGGTGAAGTCCTCGCCGTCGTTCTTCAACGAGGCGGACTACGAGGTTCAGCAGCACTTCGCCACGTCCGCAGACGGCACGCGCGTGCCCTATTTCCAGATCGCTTCCAAAGACCTGGACCTCGACGGCGAGAACCCCACACAGCTCTCGGGCTACGGCGGGTTCGAGGTCTCAAGAACGCCGGCCTACAGCGGAGCCATCGGGCGCGCCTGGCTGGAGCGCCGGACCGAAAGCATCACCTCCGAAGACGGCTCCGCGGTGCATTCACGCGGCGGCGTCTACGTCGTAGCCAACATCCGCGGCGGGGGCGAGTACGGTCCCGCCTGGCACAGCGCAGCCTTGCAGGCGAATCGACACCGCGCCTTCGAGGACTTCGCTGCTGTGGCGCGGCACCTCATTTCGCGGGGCGTCACCAGTCCGCGGCGGCTCGGCTGCGTGGGCGGCTCCAACGGCGGACTGCTCGTAGGCAACATGCTGACCCAGTACCCGGAACTGTTCGGAGCGATCTCCTGCGGCGTCCCGTTGCTGGACATGCGCCGTTACACCAAGCTCTCGGCCGGCTACTCCTGGATTGCCGAGTACGGCGATCCAGACGTCCCGGAGCAGTGGGAGTACATCCGTACCTTCTCGCCGTACCACCTGCTGCGCGACGGCGTGGAGTACCCGGAGACGTTCATCTGGACAGCTACGTCCGATGACCGTGTCGGCCCGGTCCAAGCGCGGAAGATGGCAGCCCGGATGCAGGCAATGGGCATCCCGAACGTGTGGTTCCACGAAGCCCTTGAAGGCGGTCACGCGGGAGCCTCGGACAACCGCCAGGCGGCCTCACTTCAAGCCCGCAGCCAGCACTTCCTGTGGCGGGCGCTTGCCGGCAAGGAGGGCTCGGGGCACTAGAGCCCTCAACGATGGAACGCCCGACGGCGGCCCGCACCACCTCCGACAGGCGGCAGCGCGGCGCCCGACGGCGGCCCGCACCCCCGTTTTGCACTGGATGCCCAGTTCTGCGTATCCTTGGTTGGCTAGCAATAGCAACTGGAGACGTGCCAGAGCGGCCGAATGGGCTTCACTGCTAATGAAGTGTGGGGCACAACTCCACCGGGGGTTCAAATCCCCCCGTCTCCGCGTTTTGGCCCCGGTCTTCGGACCGGGGCCTTTTTGCGTTCCCGGGTCCTCTGGCCGGACCGCGAGACCGAGGGACCGCGAGTGCGAGAAGCCGCTGACAAGGTCCTTGAATTTTGCGCAGCCCTAGCGCCGCTTCTGGGCCTTGCTCATAACCCTGCGACTGACTTCGGCTCCGGCGTGCCGGTGCAGGGTGAGGCTGTCCACCGTGCTCAGGAGCATCACGGCAGCCATCGCGAGGAAGGCGCCACGGTACGCGGAGGATGGGCCGCCGCCGAAAAGCGACACATGGTCGAAGAGACGCAGGAAGAGCGCACCCACTGCGATACCGGCACCCGCGGCCAGTTGAACCAATGTTGCCGACACCGCGTTGGCAGAGGGAAGCTCCCCCGGAACAATGTCCGCATACTGCACGGAGGCGTACGCCGAGAATCCGATCGAACGGAATGCCCCGCTGGCCAGGAGCAAAGCGATAATCAGCGGCTCCGGAGTCCCCGCATTGAGCGCTGCACAAGCGGCAAAGGTGACGGCCGAGGCAAATGAGGCGAAGACCAACACGGGTTTGAAGCCGAACCGTCGAATGATGGGCGTCGTGGCGGGCTTGATGCCGATGTTGCCGACGAATACCGCGGCCACCATGGCTCCGGACCTGAGCGGATCCCAGCCAAAGCCGTCCTGGAACAACAATGGCAGCAGGAAAGGCACCGAGCTGATGGTCAGGCGATAGATGAATCCCCCGGTGGAGGTGGCCCGGAACGTGCGCGTGGCGAAAACCCGGAGATCGAAGAGCGGAGCCTTGGCCTTGAGCATCCACCAGGCCGCTCCGGCCAATGCCAATGCACCGGCCAACAGCACGACCCCCGGGACCACACCGCCGCCATGACCGCCAATCCCTTCAAGACCCACAACAAGCGACCCGACGCCGAAGGTGGTGAGCGTGAGCCCGAGCCAATCGAGCCGTCGGCCAGCATCGCCGCCCGTACGCGGAACCAGCCTCAGGGCTGCAATGAACGCTGCGAGGCCCAGCGGCACGTTGATCAGGAAGATCCAGTGCCAGGATAGATAAGTAGTGAAAGCTCCGCCCACAAGCGGCGCTAAAACGGGCGCCAGCAACCCAGGCCAGACAAGGAATGCCGTGGCTCGGAGGAGTTCCGACTTGGGCGTGCCCCGCAACACTACGAGAGTCCCTACCGGAACCATCATGGCCCCGCCAGCACCCTGTGCCACGCGGCTCAAGGTCAGCAGGGTGAGGTCCTGGCTCGCGGCGCAAAGCAGCGAAGCCAAGGTGAACACGGCGATCGCCAGGCAGAAAATCCGACGCGCACCAAAGCGTTCCGCGAGCCAGCTGCTGAGCGGAATCCCCATGGCCACTGTCACCAAGTAGGCAGTCATTGTGATGTTGACGTCGGCCGAGACCACTTTGAAGTCGGCCGCGATGCTCGGCATGGCAGTAGTCAGGACTGTTCCGTCCAGGAACTCCATGAAAAAGGTGGCGGCCACGAGCAAAGCGAGCCGCGGCTGCCACTTGGATTCGGACTGGACGTCCGGGACGGAGCCGGTCACGCTGCTTGACCGAGGACGAGAGGCAGCACTGATCCGGCTCCCGCCTGCCTGAGGGCCCGGCCGGCAACGGTCATCGTCCATCGGCTGTCCGCCAGGTCATCGACCAAGAGGATGCCTTGACCGCCGAGCGAGGCAAGGCTCTCTCCAAGTTCGGGACCCACAACAAGGCGCTCCCAGACGCCGGCCAGCCGATAGGCGCTGTTGCCGCCGCGCCCGCCCGTTGGTCCCCCGTGTTGGAGTTGGAGGGAGCCCAAATACGGCATCTGGCCGATTCCGGCTATGCCGCGGGCCAGGGATTCGACCAGCACCGGTTTGTTCCTGGACGGAACGCTCACGACGGCAGCCGGGCGCCCTTGACCGCTCCACCCGGTGGATCGGCCGTCTCCGGCAGACCATTCTCGCAAGACCTGTACGCAGGCCTGCAACATGGCAGGTTCAACCTCGCGGTCAGCCGCCCCGGCGGCAAAGAGTTCACGGAGGGCGCCACCCCAGCCGAGGTCGGTCAGGCGTGCCAGGATGCGTCCTTCGGACAGCAACTCCTCCGGCTTGATCTTGCCTTTCACGCTCACGCCCAGCCGGTCCATGCCGCTGGGCCATTGAAGCCTGGGTTCGAGCGCAAGACCCGCTCGCCGCAGGGTTTGACCGGCGGCGTCGGCGGCTGCTGCTGCCACGTCCGCCGGAAACCACTTGCCGGCACAATTGTCGCAGCGGCCGCATTCACGCGCGGACTCGTCGTCCAGGACAGCGGTGATGTATTCCATGCGGCACCCGGCGGTGTCCTGGTAGATCACCATGGAATCCTGCTCGTCCACCCGTGCCTCGGCGATACGGGCGTAGCGTTCGGCGTCGTAAATCCAGGGACGTCCCGTGGATTTCCAGCCACCGCCTACGCGCTCCACCGCTCCATCCACGGCCAGGACCTTCAGCAGGAGTTCCAAGGGAGTCCGGCGCAGGTCCACCCGCGCTTCGAGCGCCACGGTGGACAAGGCAGAGCCGGATTCGGCCAAGACGTCGAGGACGGCGGCGGCCTTTTCCTCCGACGGCATTGAAGCAGTCGCAAAGTATTGCCAGATCTCGCGGTCCTCGGATCCGGGCAGAAGGAGCACATCGGCATTTGCTGCGCCACGGCCGGCACGGCCGACTTGCTGGTAGTAGGCCACCGGGGATGACGGCGCGCCAAGGTGGATGACGAACCCGAGATCCGGCTTGTCGAAGCCCATGCCGAGCGCCGACGTGGCAACCAGTGCCTTCACCTCGTTGTCCTTAAGGAGTTGCTCGGCCCGCTCGCGATCCGCGGGGTCCGTCCGTCCGGTGTAGGACAAGACGTTGTGGCCTGCCTCGGAGAGGAGCCTGGCGGTGTCTTCAGCGGCCGAAACGGTCAGCGTATAGATGATTCCGCTGCCTGGCATGTCTGCAAGGTGGGTCAGCAACCAGCCAAGGCGATCCCGCGAATCGGCGAGCTTCAAGACCCCCAGCCGCAAGGACTCACGGCCGAGCTCCCCGCGGATGGTCAATACTCCGGCACCGAGCTGCTCTTCGATGTCGTGGACCACCCGGGAGTTGGCCGTGGCTGTGGTGGCGAGCACTGGAACACTGCCCGGCAGTTGCTCGATGAGGTCGGAGATGCGCCGGTAGTCGGGGCGGAAATCGTGTCCCCAGTCCGAAATACAGTGTGCCTCGTCAATCACCAGGAGACCGGTGCGCCGAATGAGCTCGGGAAGCTGGTTCTCCCGAAACGAAGGATTGGTGAGCCGCTCCGGCGAAACCAGGAGTACATCAACCTCGTCCGCGGCCAGCTGCTCCCGGACGTTGTCCCACTCAAGTTGATTGGCGGAGTTGATCGCAACGGCCCTCACGCCAGCACGTGCGGCTGCCGCCACTTGGTCCCGCATGAGTGCGAGCAGCGGCGAAACGATGAGGGTGGGACCTGCGCCCCGGCGCCTCAACAACAACGACGAGACGAAGTACACAGCCGACTTGCCCCAGCCCGTCCGCTGCACCACTAAGGCGCGCCTTCCGGCGTCGACGAGGGCCTCAATCGCCTCGTACTGGCCGTCGTGGAATCGGGCGTCCGCGTTTCCGACCAGCTCTTTCAGTACTTCAAGGGCCTGCAGCCGGGTGGTGGACTGTTCTGCTGCGAGTAGGGCAGCATCCGGGTTGTTGGGCATGGCTTCAGTATTCCAGCCCCCACAGACAGCCAGAACCCGTGACTTCATCTATGTGGACAAACGTTTTCCACATAGATGAAGCCACGGCGTCGCGACGACCTCGCTCCACAGTAAGATTGAGCGCGTGACTAGCGAGCAGAACAAGACATTTGACCTCTCGGCTTCCTTCAAGGCCTATGACGTCCGGGGAATCGTCGGCGAATCCATCACGTCGCACATCGTGGAATCCGTCGGCGCGGCCTTCGTCGACACCCTCGGCCTCGCTGGCGAGACTGTGCTGGTTGGCGGCGATATGCGCCCGTCATCCCCCGAATTCATCAAGGCATTCGCCGACGGCGCCGCCCGTCGCGGCGCCAATGTCCAGCTCCTGGACCTCATCTCCACCGACGAGCTCTACTACGCGTGCGGCGCCCTCAATGCAGCCGGCGCCACGTTCACCGCAAGCCACAACCCAGCCGAGTACAACGGCATCAAGATGTCCAAGGCCGGCGCCCAGCCGATCTCGTCCGAAACAGGCCTCAAGGAAATCCAGGCACTGGCTGAGGAGTACCTCAACACGGGAAGCATTCCGGCCGCAGAGGTGCAGGGCAAGATCAGCACCCGCGATGTCCTGAAGGACTACTCGGAGTACTTGCGCAGTCTGGTTGACCTGAACGGCTCGCGTCCGCTGAAGATCGTCGTCGACGCCGGAAACGGCATGGCCGGGCTGACCACCCCGGCAGTGCTTGGCGATCAGCTGCTTCCCGCCCTGCCGTTCGAGATCGTCCCCCTGTACTTTGAGTTGGATGGCTCCTTCCCGAATCATCCGGCCAATCCCCTTGAGCCCGAAAACCTGCGCGATCTGCAGGCCGCAGTCATCGAGCACGGCGCGGATATCGGCCTGGCGTTCGACGGCGACGCCGACCGCTGCTTCGTGATCGACGAGAAGGGCGAACCGGTATCTCCGTCTGCCATCACCGGGATGGTTGCCCGCCGGGAAATCGCCCGCGCACAGGCCGCCGGTGAAGAGACCCCCGTGATCATCCACAACCTGCTGACCTCGCGGGCAGTCCCGGAACTCGTGGCGATGGATGGTGGCAGGGCTGTGCGCACGCGCGTGGGGCACTCGTTCATCAAGGCCGTCATGGCAGAAGAAGGAGCCGTCTTCGGCGGCGAACACTCGGCACACTTCTATTTCCGCGATTTCTGGAACGCCGACACCGGTATGCTCGCAGCCATGCACGTCTTGGCGGCATTGGGCGAGCAGGACGGTCCGCTGTCTGAGCTTGGCCGCCAGTACGAGCCTTACGTCTCTTCCGGTGAAATCAATTCCGAAATCGAAGACAAGGCAGGGGCCATTGAGCGGGTCCGCGTCGATTTCGACGGCGAAGACGTCGACGTGGACACCATGGATGGCAGCACCTTCACCGCGAAAGACGGCAGCTGGTGGTTCAATCTTCGTCCGTCCAACACGGAGCCCTTCTTGCGCCTGAATGCCGAGGCGAAGGACGTTGCCACCATGGAAAAGGTCCGGGACCGCGTCCTCGCGCTGGTCCGGTCCTAGCAGGCGGCCCCGGAAGGGAGCAGCAGCATGAGCACCACAACCAAAGGCCTCGAAAGCACTGAGGAACACGAACTCCGTGAAGTGCGTGAAACCCTGGGTGCCGCCTTGGCAACGGCACAGGAACACTTGGAGCAAAACGGAGGATTCCTGCCATTCGGTGTCACTCTCGATGAGGATGACGAACTTCGGATCGTCTTCGTAACCCCTGGAGAGCCTGACGATGAGGGAAGCGTCGACACAGACTTGATGCTGGCGGACATCCTCGAATTGCTGCGCCAAGGCCGTGACGAATACCGTGCGGTGGCGATTGCGAGCGACGTAATCCTTCCGGAACACGGCTCTGACGGGATCCACGCCGCAGCTGAGCATCGCGGCGGCCGAGTGATGGCAGCCGTTGTCCCCTATGTCCGGACTGCCGAAGGCTTCACTTTCGACAACGCCGAAGCCGACACCAATGAACCCCTCGTATGGGTGGACTAGACCTTACTCCGTAAGCTTGAGGGCATGAAGATCAATGCCTTCGCGGATGTGAGCCTGCGTGCGCTCCTGGTTCTCTCGTCCGCGCCCGCAGGTGAACTCCTGACGACCCAAAACATCGCCGACGCCGTGGGAACTCCGTACCACCATGTCAGCAAGGCCATTGTTCGGCTGCGGGAGCTGGGCCTCATCGACGTCGAGCGCGGCCGCAACGGTGGATCCAGGCTCAGTGCCGCCGGACAGAAAGCCACCATTGGCCAGATTCTGCGGGAACTGAATACCAGACCCGACCCCGCCGAGTGCCAATCCGCCCATGGCGACTGCCCTCTGATCACTGAATGCGGCTTGCGCCACGCCCTGGCCCGCGCGAGGGAGGCCTTTTACCGGGAGCTGGACGACGTCGTCGTCTCTTCCCTTCCGCGTTTGCGACAAATGGCGCCTGTATTCCAGGCGATCGGGTTGCGACCCGGACTGTAAGACCGTGTTGGAGCGCCCGCCGACGGTCGGTGGGCTGCCGATTAGCCAAATCCTTCTACGGCGTGTAGAAATTTAGCTATAGATACTTGCATTTCAAATACAAGTATTGGCCGGTCCGCATGCAACCGCGGGCCATTAAGACAGGAGTACCTATGCTCTCGGACAAGTCCTTCCCCGTCATCGAGGCCACTTTGCCGCTCGTCGGCTCCCGGATTGGTGACATCACCCCCAAGTTCTACTCCCGCCTCTTCGCAGCGCACCCCGAGCTGCTCGACGGGCTGTTCAGCCGTTCGAACCAGCGCTCCGGCAGCCAGCAGCAGGCATTGGCCGGAAGCATCGCTGCTTTCGCAAGCCATCTGGTGAGCAACCCCGGCACACTACCGGAGACAGTCCTGTCACGCATTGCACACCGCCACGCATCCTTGGGGATCACCGAGCCGCAGTACCACGTGGTCTATGAGCACCTCTTCGCCGCGATCGCGGAGGACCTGGCCGAGGTCATCACCCCTGAAATCGCCGAAGCCTGGACAGAGGTCTATTGGCTCATGGCGGACGCGTTGATCAAGCTCGAAAAGGGACTGTACGCGGCGCAGGCCAATGGCGAAATGTGGAGCCCATGGAAGGTGGCGTCCAAGACTCCCGCCGGCACCGGGTCCATGACCTTCATCCTGCAGGCGGCCGACGACACCCCCATCACCGAAGCACTGCCGGGCCAATACATCAGCGTCAAGGTCACGCTCCCGGACGGCTTGCGCCAGGTCCGTCAGTACTCGCTTTCCGGCGACGCCGGCACCAGCCGCAGCTTCACGACCAAGATCGACGACGGCGGTGAGGTTTCGCCCGTGCTGCACAACGACGTCGAGGTCGGCGATGTCCTGGGGATCTCCAATCCCTACGGCGAAATCACGCTCAAAGATGGCAACGGTCCCGTCGTCCTCGCCTCGGCCGGCATCGGCTGCACGCCGACGGCTTCCATCCTGCGTTCGCTCGCCGATTCCGGCTCCGACCGCCGGATCCTGGTGCTCCACGCCGAGAGCAATCTGGACAGTTGGGCGCTTCGCGGCCAGATGACGGACGACGTCGAGCGCTTGGACGCGGCCGAGCTGCAGCTCTGGCTAGAAGAACCACAGGCCGGGGCCAAAGCGGGCTTCATGTCACTGCGCGAGGTGGACCTTCCGGCCGACGCCTCACTGTACTTGTGCGGACCGCTGCCGTTCATGAAGCACATCCGCAACGAAGCGATCAACGCCGGAATCCCCGCCACAAAGATTCACTACGAGGTCTTCGGCCCGGACATCTGGCTCGCCAACTAGCAAGCAGTAGGTGTCGTTTAGAGGCCCCAAAACGACACCTACTGCGAGTCAGTTGGGCGGCCCGGCCTTTAGCAGCGGCAGCATCACCTCGTCCACCACGTGCACCAGGAATTCGTCGTCGATCGGCGCGCCCGAGAAGATGAACCGCTGCCGCAACAAGGCGGGGCCGGCCTCGATCCTGGTCTCCGTCGCTACGCTCGGATCGCATTCGCCGCGGGACGCGGCCTGCTCAATGATCGCGCGCATGATCTTTGCCACGTTGCCGCGGGCGTACTCCCGGATCTCAGCCGCCACCGCCGGATTCTGCAGCGCCTCCCCCAAGAGCCCGCGCATGGCTTGCCCTACTGCTCCTTCCAGTTGCTGGGCCACGAGCCGCAGGATCGCGAGGGCATCCCCGCGCAGGCTACCGGTATCGGGCGCGGACGCCGGACCAGGCATGGCATCGTAGGCTGCTTCGAGGACCAGGGCCGCGCGCCCGGGCCACCGCCGGTAGAGCGACGCCTTGCTCGCCCTGGCGCGCTCGGCAACGCTGTCCATGGTCAACCCTGCGTAGCCGGATTCGGCGATCTCTTCCCGGACCGCCTTGAAGATTGCGCTGTTCAGGGCCGCCCCGCGGCGGCGCGGCAGCTTCCGGTGATCCCGCTGCTGCGGCATCTCAAGGCCTCTCCGCCGAAGCGGCCGGCAGGACCACTCCCCGGGTTCCGTCCACGAATACCCGTTGGCCGTCGGCCAGGATACTCGTGCCAGAGCCGGTTCCCATGACGGCCGGAATGCCGTATTCCCTCGCGACAATCGCCGCATGTGAGCCGAGCCCACCGGCGTCCACCACAACCGCGGCGGCCCTCTGGAACAGCGGCGTCCAGGCCGGGTTGGTATACGGGCAGACGAGGACCTCTCCACTGCGCAACCGTCCGAACTCCGCCGGTCCACGGATCACACGGACCGGACCGGTCGCTTGGCCCCGGCTGGCCGGAGTGCCGGAGACCAGGGCCCCTTCGACCTTGCGGTTCCGGGCGAAGAGCAAAGCCGGATCGAGCAACGGGATGCCTTCGAGCCCGCGCCGCTTCGCCGCGCGCGCCAGCACCAGCGGCCGGAATCGGTCACGGAGCGAAGCCGGCAGCGCGCCGTCGTCGTTGTCCTTGATGGACTCAAGTTCCTCGAACCGCAGGTGATAGATTTCGTCGGGCTCATCGAGCACGCCGGCCAACACCAACCGGCGGCCTAGCTCCCGGTAGGCCCGGCGGATCGGCGGGATGGCTTTGGTCGCGTAGAAGTGGCTGTCCTCGCGGAACGCCATGCCGGCTTGTGCGGATTCGACGGCGGCGAGCACTCGCCGACGCAGCGGTTCGAAGCGGAGAGCCGGATGGCGTTTCAGTGCCGCGAGCGCATCCCCGGACTGGTCAACTGTTTGAGGCCGTTCTCCAGACATGGCCTTGACCAACCCCAGAACCACCTCGGGGGCATCGGACCACGTAGGCGAACTACTGAGGACAACGCTCGTGGTTTCGCGGTGGCCGTACTCGAGCTGGAACTCCTCGAAAGCCTCTCGGAATGCGCGATGACCGGGTTCCTTTTCCACCACGTCCAGGAGCTCACGGGGTGCCGAACCAAGTAACGCGCGGGACAACCCTGGATCGTCCGCCGCGATGGAAGCGAGCCGTTCGAGGGCCCTGTTCGCTTGGCTCGTCCGCGTTTCCGCCCCGGCGATCAACGCAGGCGCAAGCTTCGTCTTGCCCAGGAGCAAGAGCATCAACCTCATTTTCAGCACCGGCACCAGGATGCCCGGCAGATACGAAACCCTCAAATCTGTGATGCTCTGCATCGCCGCGAAGCATTCCTCGGCAAATGCAACAACCACGCGCCACCGCAACGGGCCGAGGTCTGTGCCGTTCAGTCGTTCGATGTTGCCGAGGAACAGGGAGAAACGCGGATCCCGGGTCCAGGCGGCGGCCTTGAATCGCCTCGCCCGGCGCAACAAGGACAGCGGTGCGGCAATCGTCCGGACAGTCGGGCGCGGAACCGGCGGGATGAGCTGCACCACCACCCCGTCTTCCTCCGGCAGCAACTCCTCCACCGCGGGGAAGACCACCCCCACGCTCCCGGCCATCCCGTGCAGCATGGCGAGGATCCCCCTACTCATCCAGCCGGATACGTCCAAGGGATAGGGCCGCTCCTGGAACATCTCGATGAAGAACGGCCCGACGCGCCGTTGG
This sequence comes from Arthrobacter sp. SRS-W-1-2016, assembly GCF_002009585.1. Taxonomy (NCBI): domain Bacteria; kingdom Bacillati; phylum Actinomycetota; class Actinomycetes; order Micrococcales; family Micrococcaceae; genus Arthrobacter; species Arthrobacter sp. SRS-W-1-2016. The sequence continues at coordinate 57,723 of NZ_MTPV01000034.1, forward strand.
ACCGCGTTGAGGACGGGCGGTTGGGGCGGGAGCGCGGTCAAGGGCCTCGACTGCAGGATGTACAGCGTTCCGTCGACCGCCGCCCACTCGATGTCCTGTGGCCGGCCGAAATGTTGCTGGGCTTTCGTTCCCAGCCTGGCAAGTTCCGCCAATTCCTCCGCGGCGAGCCCTGGTTTCGTGCTTTGTGTACCGGAGTTTTCCTGCGTACCGCCACCCTCGGCCACGCTGATCACCACCTCGCGGCCACCGGGCGTGAAACTCAGCGTTTTCCCCGAGCGGTCCAGCACGTAGTGCTCCGGCGTCACCCTCCCGGAGACCACGGCCTCCCCCAGCCCGGGGTTCGCGTCCACCACCATCTCGCCGCGCTCGCCCGTGACCGGGTTCGCAGTGAACAGCACGCCCGCCATCGCGGCGGGCACCATTTTTTGCACGACGACGGCGATCGCCACCTCGTGCGGATCGATCCCCTGCCGTCGGCGATAGGCCATGGCCCGGTCCGTCCACAACGATGCCCAGCAATTGGCGACCGCCCGGACTACACCGTCTCCGCCGAGCACGTTGAGATAGGTGTCCTGTTGACCGGCGAACGCGGCTCCCGGAAGATCCTCCGCCGTGGCGCTGGAGCGGACCGCGACTGGCCCGCCGCCCAGCCCCGCATAGGCATCGAGGATCTCCTGCCGCAGCCAGCCGGGCATTTCCGCCCCGGCGAAGAGGGCCCGGAGTGCCGCACTACCGGTACCATCGCCGCCGTCGGGAGCTTCATCCGGCCCGCCGGACAGGAAACCGCCCAGCGCGGCACCCACGTTCGTTTCCGCCAGGAAGGACGAGTACGCGTCCGTGGTGAGGATAAATCCCGGCGGCACGGGAAACCCCTGACGCACCAACTCCCCCAGGGCGGCACCTTTTCCACCGGCAACGGCGATGTCCCCCACGCCAAATTGGGCCAAGGACGCGATGGTCGGCTTCGGCGCTTCAGGCGGTCCCGACCCCGTGGAGTCTTTGGTGTGCTGCTGGGCATCGTCCATAACGCGGACCCCCGGAATTAGAGAACTGCTGGTTCTCTAAAAGCTACTCTCGGCCCGATCACGGCACAATGCTCCGCGACGACTGCTCCACCGCGCGGAAACGACGACAGCGATCCCGCACCAGGTGCGGGATCGCCGTCGTCGTAAGCCAGGTTCGGCAGGTGGGCTAGGCCAGACGGGCCTTCAGTCCGTCGAGCTCGGAGATGAGCGCGGCTGGCAGGGAACCGCCGAACTTTGCGTACCATTCCTCGATCGATGCCAGTTCGGTCTCCCACTCGGCCGGGTCGACGCGTACTGCGGCTTCCACCTCGGCGGGGGTCATGTCCAGGCCTTCGAGATCGATGGCCTCGCCGGTCGGCACGAAGCCGATGGGGGTCTCGACGGCGTCGGCGTTGCCTTCAAGCCGCTCGATGGCCCACTTTAGGACGCGGGCGTTGTCACCGAAGCCGGGCCAGGCAAATCCGCCCTCGGCAGTGCGGCGGAACCAGTTGACCAGGAAGATCTTGGGCAGCCGCTCAGGGTTGGCCTTGGCGGACAGGTTGACCCAGTGGTTCAGGTAGTCGCCTGCGTCGTAGCCAATGAACGGCAGCATGGCCATGGGGTCGCGGCGCACGACGCCAACCGCACCGGCCGCAGCAGCGGTGGTCTCGGAGGACAGCGTGGAACCCATGAAGATGCCGTTGGACCAGTCACGGGCCTCGGTGACCAGCGGGATGGTGGTCTTGCGGCGGCCGCCGAAGAGGATCGCGGAGAGCTCCACGCCGTCGGGGCTGAAGTACTCCTCGGCGAGCATGTCGATCTGGTCGATCGGGGTGCAGAAGCGGGAGTTCGGGTGCGCAGCAGGCTTGTCGGACTCGGGAGTCCAGGAGTTGCCCTGCCAGTCGGTCAAGTGCGCCGGAGTTTCCTGCGTCATACCCTCCCACCAGACGCCGCCGTCGTCGGTCAGCGCAACGTTGGTGAAGATGCTGTTGCCCTTGGCAATGGCGCGCATGGCGTTGGGGTTGGTGCCCCAACCGGTGCCGGGAGCGACGCCGAACAAGCCGGCCTCGGGGTTGACGGCGCGGAGCTCGCCTTCCTTGCCGAAGCGCATCCAGGTGATGTCGTCGCCGAGGGTCTCCACCTTCCAGCCCTTGATGGTGGGGTCGAGCAGGGCGAGGTTGGTCTTGCCGCAAGCGGAGGGGAATGCCGCGGAGATGTAGTAGGTCTTCTGCTCAGGCGAAGTCAGCTTCAGGATGAGCATGTGCTCGGCCAGCCAGCCTTCGTCGCGGGCCATGACGGACGCGATGCGGAGGGCGTAGCACTTCTTGCCGAGGAGTGCGTTGCCGCCATAGCCGGAGCCGAAGGACCAAATGGAGCGCTCTTCCGGGAAGTGCACGATCCACTTGTCGGGGTTGCAAGGCCATGCGACGTCGGCCTGGCCGGCTTCCAACGGAGCGCCGAGGGAGTGCAACGCGGGGACGAAGAAAGCGTCGGTCTGCGAAATGCGCTCAAGGACGTCCGTGCCGATGCGGGCCATGATGCGCATCGAGGCAACAACGTAGGCGGAGTCGGTGATCTCGACGCCGAACTTCGGATCTTCGGCATCCAGGTGGCCCATGACGAACGGAATGACGTACATGGTGCGGCCGCGCATGGAGCCGGCGAACAGCCCGCGCAGCTTCTGCTTCATCTCGGCCGGAGCCATCCAGTTGTTGGTGAAGCCTGCGTCGTGCTCCTTCTCGGAGCAGATGTAGGTCTGTTCTTCCACGCGGGCTACGTCCGCGGGATCAGAGAATGCAGCGAAAGAGTTGGGGAAGAGCTCTTGGTTCAGCCTCTTCAGGGTGCCGGCCGCAACGAGTTCGTCGGTCAGCTTCTTGTTTTCAGCTTCACTGCCGTCGACCCAGTGGATGCGGTCCGGCTGTGTCAGCTCGGCTACTTCCTCCACCCAGGCCAACAGGCGTGCATGCGTAGTAGGTGCCTTCTCAAGCAACGGCAGTCGCGCCAGATCGCCCATCGTGGTTCCCTTCCTCGGGTTCAGTGGTGTGTCCTAAATGCTAGGGGTCGCGGAGTAGACCAATCTGGGTCCAGACATGGGATCTCTTGACCATTTCGACGCAAAACCCCTAAAAATCAAGGATCTGCGTCAAAGATTTGCCAAATTTAGTGACCAAGGTCACATAGACCGGTCTAGTTAGGCAGATTACACCGCATCGATTTGGCACCAACAGCGATCTCGCGTAAAGTTTATTGAGGTTCGAGGGGGGAACGAGTTTGAAACTCCCCAGAATCACCAAGATGCGCCCATAGCTCAGCTGGATAGAGCGTCTGTCTACGGAACAGAAGGCCGGGGGTTCGAATCCCTCTGGGCGCACAAATCAAGACCCGCACCGGCTCCGGTGCGGGTCTTTTTTCGTTAAATTCCAGGCCGAGTTTGGTTGGGGCGCCCTCCAAGTGCCGCGCGCACAAAAGGCAACGGCCGCCGTCGTACTTCATGACAAAGTACGACGGCGGCCCGTGAGCTTGGGTGCCAGGCTTTAGACCGCGACGGCGTCGCTGATGCGGCGGCGGATTCCATCGAAGTGGCGGTTGAGCAGTTCGGCTGCCGCGGCCTTGTCCCCGGTGGCGACGGCGGTGTAGATGCTTCGGTGCATGGCCGCCGTGGCTACAAGATCTTCGTTGTCGGAGCCGATTTCCACGTGTATTTTCCGGTAGACCTTCCAGAAGACGCCCATCAGGTTGATGAGGAGCTCGTTGTTCAGCGGCTCGAACAGCCGGCGGTGGAACTCGGCGTCGGCGGCGACGAAGTTCTCGCCGGAGTTCGCGAGCTCCTCCATCTGCTTGACGGCTTCTTCGATCAAAGCGAGCTGCTCGGTGGTCATCACATCCATCGAGGATCCGATCAGCCCCGATTCGAGGGCCTGGCGCACGTCCACGAGTTGCAGCGCCTCGAGCCCCTGGTGGCGCAGCGACAAGCGGCCCCGGAACGTCAGGCCGTCGGCGAGCGCCTCGAAGTTGCTCGGGGCGACGAACATGCCAAAGCCATGGCGGATCTCGATGACACCGAGGGCCTGCAGAACTTTCAGGGACTCGCGCAGCGTGTTGCGCCCTACGCCCAAAGCCACGGAGAGTTCGTTTTCCGTGGGCAATGGATCGCCCGCCTCGAGCTCGCGCTCGAGGATCAATTCCATAATGTCCGACTGGAGGGCCCTGAGCCGGGCCTGTGCGCTGAACCGCGCCTGCGGAACGACACCGGAAGTGGTCATGGCTCTCCTTGCAAAAGTACTCATCCTTGGCCTGGATCCCCTGAGGACCGGGGACAAGGAATCAGTGCAGTGTTAATGTTGAGGTGAGCCTAGCGCCCACCGTGGATATAGTGCTTCGCAACATACAATATCGGATGTCCCATCTCCTTGATAGATGTTCGCCCTTCTTTTTGACCGAGCCCCAGGCCGACCCCGCCGGTGAACCGCGGCGCAAGGCCCCAACGGCAGCCCCGCTGGCACGCCGCCGGCAGTGCCGGAGCCGCCCGTCGGGTCGCCAGTGATCCAGATCTCGCTTGACGACTTCGTGTGACCGCCCTTACAGTTTCTTTACGAGCATCGGATGTCCTACATCCGATAACCAGAAAACTTGAATGGTGAGGCATCTTATGAGCAACACGATTAACAAACTGCCGCTGGTCAGCGACGCGAGCCGGCGCAACTTCCTCCAGCTGACCGGGGCGATCGGAGCCGCGGCAGCGTTCACGGCCACCCTGTCCGCGTGTGGCGGTCCTGCCTCCACCACGACGGGCGGAGCAAACAACACTGCGGCCGTCAACAAGGACCTCACCATCGAAGCAGGCATCTCCTATGCCTTGTCCACGGGTTTCGACCCGCTGACGTCCTCCGGCGCCACGCCGCAGGCCGCCAACCTGCACATCTTCGAAGGCCTCGTGGAACTCCACCCCGCTACCCGCGAGCCCTATAACGCGCTGGCCGCGAGCGACCCCAAAAAGGTCAACGACACCACGTACCAGGTGACCATCCGCGACGGCGCCAAGTTCCACAACGGAGCCCCCGTCACCACCGACGATGTTGTCTACTCCTTCACCCGCGTGATGGACCCGGCCAACAAGTCCTTGTTCTCCCAGTTCATTCCCTTCATCAAAGACGTCAAGGCCCTCGACGCGAAGACGGTCGAATTCTCGCTGAAATACCCCTTCCCCGGTTTCGGACCGCGAATCTCCGTGGTGAAGGTGGTTCCGAAGGCGTTGGCCTCGACCGATCAGAAGGGATTCGATGCCAAGCCCGTCGGTTCCGGCCCCTACAAGCTGATCTCGGCCGTCAAAGACGACAAGATCGTCTTCGAAGCATTCGCCGATTACAACGGCCCCAAACCGGCACTCGCCAAGGGGATGACCTGGCTGTTGCTCTCGGACGCGGCAGCCCGTGTCACCGCAGCCCAGTCGGGACGCGTCCAGGCCATCGAAGACGTCCCCTACCTGGACATGGACGGGCTCAAGTCCAAGACACGGGTTGAATCCGTGCAGTCCTTCGGCATGCTGTTCCTGATGTTCAACTGTGCCAAGGCCCCGTTCGACAACAAGCTGGTCCGCCAGGCACTCCACTATGGACTGGACAAGGACGCCATCATCAAGAAGGCCTTGTTCGGCAATGCGAAGGCCGCGTCGTCGTACTTCCAGGAGGGCCACCCGGACTACGTCAAGGCAAAGAACGTCTACGGCTACGATCCCCAGAAGGCCGCGGACCTCCTCAAGCAGGCCGGCGTGAGCAACCTCGAATTCGAGCTGCTCACCACGGATACCGCCTGGGTCAAGGACGTTGCCCCGCTGATGCTGGAATCCTGGAACAAGATCCCCGGCGTCAAGGTCACCGCGAAGAACCTGCAGTCCGGAGCCTTGTACTCAGACAGGGTCGGCAAGGCCGACTTCTCGGTAGTCGCGGCCCCTGGCGACCCCTCCGTCTTCGGCAACGACGCGGACCTGCTTTTGAGCTGGTTCTACTCCGGCGCCACCTGGATGGCCAAGCGCGCCTACTGGACTACCCCGGAAAGCGCCACCCTCCAGGGCCTGATGGATAAGGGATCACAGGCCGCGGCCGCTGACGCGAAGAAGATCACCGGCCAAATCGTGGACCTCGTCTCCGAGGAACTTCCCTTGTACCCGCTGTTCCACCGCCAGCTCCCCAGTGCCTGGGACGAAAAGAAGCTGTCGGGCTTCAAGCCGCTGCCCACCACGGGACTGTCCTTCATCGGCGTCGGCCGCACAGCCTAGCCACACCACACGCTGAGCCGCCCAACTGACTCGCATTTGTTGTCGTTTAGACGGCTCAAAACGACACCTACTGCGAGTCAGTTGGGTACCCGCACCAAAGCAACCGGAGAACAAATTGGTCATGATATTGCGTCTGCTTGGACGCAGGCTCGCAGCATTGCCCTTGATGATCCTGGGCATCACGCTGCTGGTCTTCCTCGTCCTTCAAGCAGCACCAGGCGACCAGGCCAGCTCGGCCCTCGGCGAAGGCGCCAGCGAGGCAGCCAAACAGCAGTACCGCCAGGACAACGGCCTGAACGATCCCCTGTTCGTCCAATACTTCCGTTTCCTCGGCAGGCTCCTGCATCTCGATCTTGGCGTCACCACCCCGCCGTCCAAGTCCGTGGCGAGCATGATCGCCTCGGCTTTCCCGCTGACCCTCCAGCTGACGTTCCTCGGCGTGATCATCGCCGTCGTCCTGTCCTTGGTCTTCGGCATCATCGGCGCCCTTTACCGCGACAAATGGCAGGATCAGCTGGTCCGGATCTTCTCCATCGCGGCTATCGCCACCCCGTCCTTCTGGCTTGGCATCCTCCTCATCCAGTGGTTCGCGCTCGGCGACAACCCGCTGTTTCCCTCGGGTGGAATCGCGACGCCGGAGTCCGGCTTCGGCGGTTGGCTCAACTCGATGGCGCTCCCGGCCCTCGCCCTCGGCATTCCGGTCTCGGCTTCCCTCATCCGAGTGGTCCGCACGTCCATGGTGGAGGAACTCGACCGTGACTACGTCCGGACAGCCATCGGCAACGGGGTCCCCTACCGCGAGGTGGTTTCCCGGAACGTCCTGCGCAACGCGCTTGTGACTCCGGTGACCGTGCTGGGGCTCAGGATCGGCTACCTCCTGGGCGGCGCCGTCGTGATTGAAATGATCTTCGCCCTTCCCGGCATGGGCCAGCTGATCCTCAACGGGATCACCAACCTGGACGTCAACCTGGTCCAGGGCGTGGTCCTTACCATCTCGGTCACCTTCGTTCTGGTGAACATCGTGGTTGACCTCCTGTACCTGCTCATCAACCCCCGAATCAGGACGGTATAGCCATGCGCAGCAAACTTGCTGAACGGCTCAGCGCCCCGGGCGTCCGCTTCAAGTCCCTCCCGTGGGGATCGCGTTTTGCCTTGTTGTTCCTCGTGGTCATCGCCCTGGCTGCGATCTTCGCCCCGGTCATCGCGCCGCACGATCCCCTGGAAACGTTCATTCCGGCGCAAGCGCCGGACGGCGACCACTTCTTCGGTACCGACCGCCTGGGCCGGGACGTCTTCTCCCGGCTCCTTTACGGTTCGCAGTCTTCGCTCATGATCGGCCTCGGTGCTGTTGCCCTCGCGATCGTCGTCGGCGCCGTGCTTGGCTCGCTGGCCGCGACGTCCAGTAAAGCCGTCAGCGAGATCATCATGCGCCTCATGGACATCCTCATGGCGTTCCCGGGCATCGCCCTCGCAGCCGTACTCCTGGCCGCATTCGGCAACTCGCTGCCCACGATCATCGTCGCGATCGCCATCATCTACACGCCGCAGCTCGCCCGCGTGGTCCGCGCCAATGTGCTCTCCCAATACGGTGAAGACTACGTCCGCGCCGAACGCGTGATGGGTGCCGGCCGTGCCTACATCCTGCTCAAGCACATTGTCCGCAACACCGCGGCCCCGGTGCTGGTTTTCGCCACGGTCATGGTGGCCGACGCCATCATCCTCGAAGCATCCCTGTCCTTCCTCGGGGCCGGTGTCCAGGATCCCGCGCCGTCGTGGGGCAACGTGATCTCCTACGGCCGCAACCTTGTCCTGTCCGGCGGCTGGTGGGCAACCACCTTCGCCGGCCTCACCATCCTGCTCACCGTGCTTGCGTTGAACATCCTCGCCGAGGGCCTCACCGATGCCATGGTGAACCCGAAGCTGCGCAAGGCTCCCGTTGTGAAGGACGACGACGGTGCTGCCGCTGCCTTTGCGGGCGCGGCAGTGACCGGTGCCGCCGTCGATACCGAGATCGCGACGTCGGTAGCCCAGTCTTCCGTGGTCGAGCAGCACGAGCTCGACGGCGTCCGCGCCGCCAACGGCGATCCGCTCTCGGAAGAGGACTACGCGGCGTCTGTCCTGAATGATCCGCGACTCGCAGCGGAGAATCCCCACGCCCTGCTGGATAAGGAGCTCGAGCTCCTCGCGTCCATCGAGGCCAAGCGCACGGACCGGCTCCCCCAGGTCCCCGCTGGCGCCCGCAACGTGCTGGAGGTCAAGAACCTGTCCATCCGCTTCCCCGGCCGTTTCGGCGAAACCGCGATCGTGGACAACGTCTCCTTCACCGTCCGCGAAGGGGAGACCATGGGCCTGGTGGGCGAATCCGGTTGCGGCAAGTCCATCACCTCCCTCGCGATCATGGGCCTCCTGCCAAAGACCGCCGAGATCACCGGGGCCATCACCTTCGACGGCAAGGAACTCCTGGATTCCGGCTCGAAGCACAGCAACGCCAAGGCCTACCAGGGCCTGCGCGGCGAACAGATCGCCATGGTCTACCAGGATGCGTTGAGCTCGCTTAACCCTTCCATGAAAATCAAGGAGCAGATGACCCAGCTGACCAGGCGAGGCGGCCGCAAGACCCCCGCCGAGTTGCTGGAAATGGTGAAGCTCGACCCCGTCCGGACGCTCGCCAGCTACCCGCACGAGCTCTCCGGCGGCCAGCGCCAACGCGTCCTGATCGCCATGGCGCTCTCCCGCTCGCCAAAGATCGTGGTGGCAGACGAACCCACCACCGCCCTCGACGTCACCGTCCAGAAACAGGTAGTGGAACTGCTCAACGAACTGCGCGAACAGCTCGGCTTCGCCATGGTCTTCGTCAGCCACGACCTCGCCCTCGTCGCCTCCCTGGCGCACCGGATCACGGTCATGTACGCCGGCCAGGTGGTGGAATCCGCACAGGCTTCGGAGCTCCTGCAAAACCCGCGGCACGAATACACGCGCGGCCTGTTGGGCGCCGTCCTTTCCATCGAGGCCGACGCCGTCCGCCTCCACCAGATCCCCGGCACCGTCCCGTCGCCGCGCGATTTCGCTCCCGGCGACCGCTTTGCAGCCCGCTCGCTGAGGCCCGACGCCGACCCGAACCAGCAATTGGTCCTCGCCGTTGTCGATCCTGCCGGCGACGGAGCAGACCGCGACCACTACTGGGCAAGCCACCTGAAGGAGGACGCAAAGTGAGCGTTTCAACCGGCAAGCCGGTCATCGAGCTCAAAGACGTCAAGGTCCACCACCGTGCCCGCACGGGCGGTCTCTTCCGGCCGAACATCGTCAAGGCAGTCAACGGCGTGGACTTCAGCATCAGCCGCGGAGAAACGGTCGGCATCGTCGGCGAGTCCGGCTGCGGCAAGTCCACGCTCGCTTCAGTGCTCGTGGGACTCCAGGCCCCGACGTCGGGCCAGGTTCTCTTCCACGGCAAGCCGGCCATCAAACGCAACGCCCGGATGCGCAAGGAATTCGGACGCGCCGTCTCCGTGGTCTTCCAGGACCCGGCCACGGCACTCAATCCGCGCATGACCATCCAGGACATCCTCACCGATCCCCTGCAGGTGCACGGCATCGGCAACGCGGCGTCTCGCTCCGACAAGGTCAAGGAACTGCTGGCCCTCGTCGGCCTGCCGCAATCGGCCGGCGAGGTCACGCCGTCGCAGGTTTCCGGCGGCCAGCGCCAGCGCGTGGCGATTGCCCGCGCCCTCGCCCTGGACCCGGACATCATCGTGGCGGACGAGCCGACGTCGGCCCTCGACGTTTCCGTCCGCGCCCAAGTCCTCAACCTGCTGTCCGACCTGAAAACCCAGCTGAACCTCGGCATGGTTTTCATCTCGCACGACATCCAGACCGTCCGCTACGTCTCCGACCGCATCTGCGTCATGTACTTCGGACAGATCGTCGAGGAAGGCCCGGCCGCCCAGGTCTTCGACAACCCGAGCAACGACTACACCAAGAAGCTGCTCGGCGCCGCGCCCAGCCTGCTTCACACCTAAGTTTTTCCCATCCAGATCCAAGCAACGGAGATTTCTGTGTCTACTCAGTTCCAGGGCGTCATTCCCCCGGTCATCACCCCCCGCCACGCTGACGGCCGCGTTGACACCGCGTCCCTGAAGAACGTCACCAAGCACCTGCTCGACGGCGGCGTGTCCGGCCTCTTCGTGTTGGGCTCCTCGGGCGAAGTCCCCTACATGACCAACGAGGAGCGCGAACTCGTCGTCTCCACGATCGCCGACGCGAACGCCGGCGCCGTGCCCCTGATCGTGGGTGCCAACGAGCAAACCACCAACCGCGTCATCGAAGAAGCACGCAAAGTCGTGGATCTCGGCGCCGACGCCATCGTGGTCACCTCCATGTACTACGCCATCGGCAACGCCGAGGAGACCGAAACCCACTTCCGCAGCATCCACGCTGCCGTGGACAAGCCGATCTTCGCCTACGACGTCCCCGTCCGCACCCACTTCAAACTGCCCACCGACCTCCTGGTCCGCCTCGGCCGCGACGGCGTCCTCGCAGGCGTCAAGGACTCCTCCGGCGACGACGTCTCCTTCCGCCAACTCGTCCTCGCAGCCAAGGACATCCCCAACTTCGACATCTTCACGGGCCACGAAATCGTCGTCGACGGCGCCCTCCTCGCCGGCGCCCAAGGCGTAGTCCCCGGCCTCGGCAACGTCGACCCCGCCGGTTACCGCCGCCTGTTCGACGCCACCCAAGACGGAGACTGGACCGCCGCGGCCGCCGAACAAGACCGCCTCGCCGACCTCTTCGACATCGTCTACACCCCCAACGGCCGAGTCTCCGGCGGCGCAGCAGGACTAGGCGCCTTCAAGACGGCCCTCCAAATCATGGGCATCATCGAATCCAACACCATGAGCGCCCCGATGCTCTCCCTGAACGCCAAAGAAACCTCCGCAATCCGGACGATCCTCGAACGCAACGGCCTGGTCTAGGGAGGCGGCGCCGGCTCGGCCCGCCTGAGTTTCGGATCGCCGCTCACCTAAGCGGGTTGCAGTCAGCGTCACCTTAGGTGGATTCCAGTGGTCGGGTCGTGCCGGCGGACCAGTTTTGCCGTCCCTTAGACACCTCCCGACGCCGCACTACCGTCGCTGAGCGACGTCCATGCAGCTCTGGTCGGCGATGCGGGACTACACAAAACCGTCCCTCCGCCACTCGGGCGATCGGGGAACCTTTGTAGCGGGGCCGGGATCCGCACTGTGCCGCCGGAGGCGGCAGTGAGCGGCCCGTCCCGATCGGCGAGGCGACAGCGCAAAGCGCGGGCGCATTGTTTCGTGTAGGCGCGCATCGCCGACCAGAGTTCTGCGGAGGTCGCTTAGCGACCGTAGCGGAACGTCGGGAGGTGTCTAAGCGCCGGCGAAATGATGGGTCCGCGCTGACCTAGCCACAGCTAACCTGACCAGACGCAACCGCAACGCGCGGGCTCAAACTCAGCAATCGAACGATCCGGAGGACAAACATGATGTACGTGGTCGGGGTTGATCTTGGGGGGACGAAGACTGCCGCGGGTGTTGTGGGGGCCGACGGGGAGGTGTTGTTCTCGGAGCAGATTCCAACGCTGAATCGGGATGGGGGCAACGCTATCTTGCGGGAGACGGCGGCCCTCGTGGAGCGGCTCATGCGGCGGGCTGCGGGTGCGGGAATCGACGTCCGGCGTGTTGGCGTGGGTTCTGCCGGGGTCATCGATGCAGTGAATGGTGAGGTGGTTTCGGCGACTGATGCGATTCTGGGGTGGGCCGGGACAAGGTTGACGGCCGGGCTGGCGCAACTCCTTGGCTTGCCGCGGGGCTCGGTCAGTGCAGTCAATGATGTGCATGCGCATGCTTTGGGTGAGGCATGGCGCGGGGCGGCTGCGGGGTCTTCGAGTTCGTTGATGGTGGCTTTCGGGACAGGTGTGGGCGGCAGCTTTGTGCTGGACGGCTCTCCTGTTTTGGGGCACCACTTTGTAGGTGGGCACGTGGGGCATTTTGCGTCGCCGTACGCCTATCACGAGGGCAAAGCCCTCCCGTGCGTGTGCGGCGGCTCGGGCCACGTCGAGGCGATCGCCTCGGGGCCGGCCATCCATGAGTCGTTCGTCCGTTTCGGGGGCTCCCCCGAGATCGCGGACACGCGTGCCGTGTTTGCCGTGGCTCGCGACGGCGATAGTGCCGCCGCGGCTGACAGTGCTGCCGCCATCAAAGCCATCGGGGCGGGCGCGGGTGCTGCCGGGCAGGCGATTGGCGGCCTCGTCAACATCCTCGACCCGGAGACGGTAGTGGTTTCCGGCGGTCTCGCAGATGCGGGAGATTTCTGGTGGAAACCCATGGAACGCGCCCTGCGCAAAGAGCTTATGGGCCCGCTTGCTGACATTCCCGTGCTTCCCGCGGCGCTAGGGAATACCGCGGCGATTGTGGGCGCTGCCAAACTCGTCCTGAACTGACACGCGAACACCCGGAAATCCAATCCCCCGAACAACCTCGCAAGGAGACCCCCATGATCTTGACCCCCGACGGCCTCGAAGCCCTCCGCTCGCAATTGATCGTGTCGTGCCAGGCCTACCCGGGCGAGCCCATGCGGGATCCCCGGACCACCGGCCAGGTGGCGGCGTCGGCGGTTATCGGTGGTGCCGCCGCGGTCCGGGTCCAGGGCCTCGCGGATGTCCAGTTCACCCGCGCCGCGGTGGAGGTTCCGGTGATCGGGCTCTGGAAGGACGGGCACGACGGCGTGTTCATCACCCCGACGCTCCGGCACGCCCTCGCCGTCGCGAATGCCGGCGCTCACGTCGTGGCTATCGACGGCACGCGGCGCACGCGTCCCGACGGCCTGAGCCTCAAGCAAACCATTGACGGAATCCACGCCGAATCGCACGCCCTGGTGATGGCCGACTGCGGTTCCTTCGCTGATGCTGTGGCCGCCGTCGAAGCCGGTGCTGACCTGATCGGCACCACGCTGGCCGGGTACACCGGGGAACGTGCCAAGACAGACGGCCCCGACCTTGAGCTTCTCGCGGAAATCGCCGGCGCCGGACTAGGCAAGCCGCTCATCGCCGAGGGCCGCATCCACACCCCCGCACAAGCCCGCCAGGCGCTCGACGCCGGGGCGTTCGCCGTCGTCGTCGGTACCGCCATCACGCATCCGGCGAGCATCACCAGCTGGTTCAGAGGCGCAATGGAGGCCTGACCCTGCAGAATCCGTGGCCGGGTCCCTCATCCCGGCCTGTGTCCGGGCGTAGGCTTCTCCCATGGCTGAGGAGAATATCCGGGAATTCGATGTCATCGTGATCGGCGCCGGGGCTGTGGGCGAGAACGTTGCAGACCGTGTGGTCCGGGGAGGCCTCACTTGCGCAATTGTGGAGGCCGAGCTCGTCGGAGGGGAATGCTCCTATTGGGCGTGCATACCCTCCAAGGCGCTCCTTCGGCCGGGAACCGCACTGCACACGGCACAATCAGTGCCCGGGGCGTCGGACTCCGTCACCAAGGTCCTGGACCCCGCACCGGTCCTGAAGTACCGCGACTACTTCACCAACAAATGGCAGGACGACGGAGCGGTCCAATGGCTCGTAGATACGGGGATCGAGCTCATCCGGGGCCGGGCGCGCATCACGGGCCCCCGCGAAGTCCAAGTGGACGGCAAGGACGGCGCCAGCTACTCGCTCAAAGCCCATCACGCCGTGGTGGTGGCCACCGGGTCCACACCGCTCATCCCGAAAATCGACGGCTTGCGCAACGTGCCTTACTGGACAACCCGCGGGGCCACCTCGGTGCGGCACATCCCTCAACGGTTCATCGTGTTGGGCGGCGGGGTGGCCAGCGTCGAACTTGCCCAGGCGTTCGCCCGCCTAGGCTCGTCGGTTTCGATCGTTGCCCGAGGCCGACTGTTGAGCGCATTTCCCGAGGAAGCCGCCAATCTGGTTGCCGCGGGACTCCGGGCCGACGGCGTCGATCTCCATCTTGGGACAGACACCACGCTCGTCGAACACAACCCGGACACTGCCTTCAGCGTCACGCTGGGCGACGGCACGGTCTTGAAGAGTGACGAGTTGCTGGTGGCCACAGGTCGTCGGCCTTCTCTTGACAATCTGGGACTCGAAAACGTGGGTCTCGACGCCGAAGAGGGCAAGCCTTTGCGCCTCACAACAGACTCGAGCGGCTTGGTTGAGGGCGCAGCGAGCGACGGGACCAGCGGGCTGTGGCTCTACGCAGCCGGCGACGCCGCGGGGTCGGTCTTCCTCACCCATCAGGGCAAGTACGAGGCCAGGGCAACGGGCGACGCCATTGTGGCCCGCGCCCAAGGAACCCTCCATGGCACCCCGAAACCGTGGAGTTCCCTGGCGAAGACGGCCGACGAATATGCGATCCCGAGCGTGGTCTTCACGGATCCGGAAGTGGCATCCGTGGGTCCGAGCCTCAAGCAGGCGCTGCAAAAGGGCATCAATGCAAGCTCGGTTGAACTCCCCATCAACGTGTCCGGCTCACAGCTGCATTCGGAAAATTACGAAGGCTGGGCGCAACTGGTGGTGGACGAGGACCGGAAGGTGGTGGTGGGCGCGACGTTCGCCGGGCCTGGAGTAGCCGAGCTTTTGCACGGCGCAACCATCGCGATTGTGGGCGAAGTCCCACTGGACCGCCTATGGCACGCGGTGCCGTCGTTCCCGACCATCAGCGAGGTGTGGCTGCGCCTGTTGGAGAAGTACGGCCTGTGATGAAGTCTATTTGAACTGACTGGTCAGTTCAGTTACGATTGGAGCAGATAACAGGTTCTGCGAAAGGTCCAATTGTGCTGTCTGCACAGCAACTCCAGATCGACGGCCGCCGGGACGATCTCCTGCCTCCCACGTCCCTCGAGGCCAGGCGGGGGGAACTCCTCCTGGTCAGCGGGGACGGTCAGGACCAGCGCACGGCATTGGCGCTTGCGCTGAGCGGCCGGATGAAGCCCAGCAAAGGCCTCCTGAGCTGGGACAACTCCACGAAGACCAAAAAGGTCCGGGCCGCGAGCGTCATCATTGACGCTCCCGGCGTCAACGAGCCCGAGCAGCATTTGAGCGTCCGCGACCTCGTCACAGAAGACCTCTCCCTCATCCCCCGCCGCTACCGCGGCGCGCTCCTCAGCAAGCCGTGGCTCAAGGTCAACCGTTTCGAGGACATCGCCGGACTGTGGATTGAGCAGCTCCCCGCGGACCGACGCCTTGAGCTGCTGACCGCCCTTGCCCTCGCGGACCCGGCCCTTGACCTCCTGGTGCTCGACTCCCCGGACCGCCACAGCGCGAACACCGCGGATTGGCTCCCCCGCCTTGAGCAGCTGGCGTACGACGCCGGGCGGCCGCTCGCCGTCGTCGCGGTTGTTTCCGCCCTCCCGGACACCTGGGACGGCCCGGCCGCGGTGATCGGCAACTCGGTCACGCACACGGCACCGGCCGAAACCGTGGCACCCGCCGAGACCGCCGAAGCCGCAGACGCCGCGCAAGAAGATCCCGAAGAAGTACCCGAAACCCTGCAAAGGACCGCAAAGTGACTGTTCTGCGGCTGGCCCGCTCCGAACTCAAACGCATGACCTGCGGGCTCCTGCCTAAGCTGACCATCCTCGCGCTGACCATGGTGCCCCTGCTCTACGGAGCCGTGTACCTTTACGCGAACTGGGACCCGTACGGCAACCTCAACCAGATCGACGCCGCGCTGGTCGTCGAGGACGCGGGAGCCCAGCCGGCCAGCGGCCCCGAGCTGCAGGCCGGCCAGAAGGTTGCCGACAGCCTCGTGCAGAGCCACGTTTTCAACTGGCAACGGGTGACCACGGCGGCCGAAGCCGACGCCGGCGTTGAATCCGGCAAGTACGCCTTCGCCCTGAAGATTCCCAAGGACTTCTCGGCCAATCTGGTCTCGCCCGGCAGTTTCAATGCAGCCAACCAGGCGATGCTCAACGTCACCACCAACGACGCGAACAACTACCTCCTCAGCACCATCGTCGACAAGCTCACCACCGCGGTGCACTCGACGGTGGCCAAGGAAGTGGGCGAGGAAACCGCAAACCAGCTCCTCACGGGCTTCGGGACCATTCACGCCTCCATCGTCAAAGCCTCCGACGGAGCCTCCCAGCTCGCCGACGGCGTCGGCAAGCTGAGCGACGGCGCGGCCACCCTCCACGATGGAACCAGCAAGCTCAGCAGCGGCGCGTCCGAACTCCTGGCAGGCCAAACCAAGTTGCGCGACGGCGCCAACCAGCTGAACGACGGCGCCGGGCAGCTCAGCGCGGGGCTCACGGAACTGAAGAACAAGACCGCGTCCCTTCCGGCCGACTCGCAGAAGCTCGCCGACGGCGCCGCCCAAGTAGCCGCCGGAAACGCGCAGCTCAACGCGAAGGTCCAGGACGTCGTCGGGCAGCTTTCAGCGTTCGACGCCGGCGCGCGGGACCGCGTGGTGGCGTCCAACGCGCGGCTCGTGTCCGCCGGGGTCATCACGCAGGACCAGGCGAATAGGATCCTGGCCGACTTTGACACCGCCGCCGCGTCCGGCCCGGTCATCGATGCCAAAGCCAAGATCTCGGCGGACGCCGCGCAGATCCAGCAGCTCTCTGACGGATCTGCCGCGGTCAGTGCGGGCGCTGCCAAGCTTGCGGGCGCCACGCCGGCGCTGACGGGCGCCATCGGCCAGGCCTCGGCAGGCGCGGACCAGCTCAGCTCCGGCGCCGGGACGCTCGCGGCGGGCGAACAGTCCGCCGTCAACGGCACGGCAGCCCTGGCGGACGGTGCGGCAAAGCTCGACGACGGCGCGGCGCAGCTTGCGAGCGGTGCCGCGACGGCTGCGGACGGATCCCGCACCTTGGCGAGCGAGTTGGCGAAGGGCGCAGGCAAGGTCCCGAACCCGAACGACGCCCAAAAGAGCGAGGTGTCCAAGGTGATCGCCGATCCGGTTGCGGTCAACAACGTTTCGCAGGCCAAGGCAGGGTCCTACGGTGCGGGCCTGGCCCCGTTCTTCCTGACGCTGTCCCTTTGGATCGGTGTGTTCATGCTGGTCCAGGCGATGCGTCCCATCACGCAGCGGGCCCTGGCCTCGAACGCTCCGTCATGGAAAATCGCCGTCGGCGGCTGGCTGCCGTTCTTCGTGGTGTCCGTGGTGCAAGCAAGCATCCTCACCCTCGTGGTGGACCTGGGGTTGGGCCTCAACGCGGCGCACCCCGTGTGGATGTGGTTATTCATGCTGGCTGCGGTCATGGCGTTCACTGCCCTCATCCAGGGCATCGTGGCTCTCCTGGGAACTCCGGGCAAGTTCGTGGTGCTGATCCTGCTGGTCCTCCAGTTGGTGTCGTCCGGCGGAACGTTCCCCTGGCAAACAACCCCCATGCCGCTGCACGTGGTGCACGAGATCATGCCGATGGGCTACGTGGTGACCGGCATGCGGCACTTGATCTACGGCGGCGACCTTTCGATGATCTGGTCGATTGTCCTGGGCCTGCTTGGCTACACTGTGCTGGGAGCCGCGCTTTCCACGCTGGCCGTCCGTAAGCACAAGTTCTGGACCCTCAAGACCCTGAAACCGGAGATCGCGGTATGAGCATGCACGAGCCGGACGTCACCGGGCTCCCCGAGAAGAAGCTCCGCCCGGCGCGCACGAACGCGACCAAGCAGCGCCTTTTCGATGCTTCCATGGAGCTGATCGGCGAGCGCGGCGCGGCGGGCGTCACGGTGGACGAGATCGCGGCCGCAGCCGGGGTGTCGAAGGGAACGGTCTATTACAACTTCGGCAGCAAGTCCGACCTGATCGCCCAGTTGCTGCGCCACGGCGTCGACATCATGCTCGGGCGGCTCCAGACCATCGAGGGCTTGCACTCCGATCCGCTCAAGGCCATGGAAGCCATGCTCGGCCAGGCCATGGACTTCATGGACGACTATCCGTCCTTCGCGCGGCTCTGGATCAGCGAGAACTGGCGGACTCCCAGCGAGTGGGGCAAGCTCTTCGTCGAACTCCGCAGCGAGTTGTTGGCCGTGATCGGCGCGGCGATCGAAAAGGTCGCCACCACGTACCCCGTGGATACGGGAATTGCCCGGGGCAGCCTCGAGGCCGCCATGTTCGGGGCGATTTTCGTGGTGGGCCTTGACCGCCAGACGTACAACCCCGAGCGCACCCGGGAGCAGAGCATAGCGGCCATCATGACCATCATGCGCGGCTACGTGCTGCGGTAACGGTATGGCAACTGCCGCGCCCAGAGGCGTGGCGCCGCCGGCCGGTCAGGGATGATTGATCCCATGCGTCACATGGGGAACAGCGGAAAGCTTGCGATCGTCTCTGCCGTGGTGTCCGCTGGTTTGCTGGTGCTCCTTGCCATCACCCTCGACGAAACCGTGATGTACACCTTCCTCGGGGTCCTGGCGCTCGGCTACCTTGCGTGCGTCGCGGAGGTCATCGTCCGTCGAAGGCACTTCATGCTGGTTCTCGGAGCCATCTCGTCCATCCTGTTCATCGCGTTCGGAATCGCTTTCCTGCGCATGTGGGGGCTCGCCTTCAACCAGGATGACAACGCCTTGGGCAGCGCGGTGAGCACCAAGGACTCGGACATCTACTTCTACCTCGCCGCACTTGCCGGCTGCAGTTCCTTGCTGGTCTTGTTCCTGGGGGCGGTCTGGCCGTCCCGCCGTGCGAAAGCGGCGGCCCGTCCGGCTGCCCGGCGGCCAGCGCCCCGGCCTGCTTCGCGCCCTTCCCCGGCACCCGCCAGGCCCGTCCAGCGGCCAGCGGCCCGTCCGGCGTCGGGGGCCGTGAAGCGACCTGTCCCGCGGAAACCGGCCCCGGCCACCTCCGCCAAACGCCCGACGTCGGGAGCGCCGGCTCAGCGCAAGCCGGCACCCAGGCGCTGACTCATTTCGGGCGCGGCCACATCCCCAGGCTTCGCTCGCCGCTGCAGCACGGCAGTGGCCACGCCGCCCAGCAGGAGGAGGCCGCCGGCCAGTTCCGCCGTCGTCGGGACCTCCGAGATGAGCAGCCACGCCGCGGTCATTCCCACCACCGGGACCAACAACGTAAACGGCACCACGGCCGAACTCGGGTACAGGCTGAGCAACCGGTTCCAGATGCCGTACCCCACCAGCGAGGCGAAGATGGCGGTGTACAGGGCGCTCAGGATGGTCGCCGGCTGAAGGTTGGAAAGGGTCCCGACGACG
The DNA here is from genome assembly GCF_002009585.1 of Arthrobacter sp. SRS-W-1-2016. Lineage (NCBI taxonomy): Bacteria > Bacillati > Actinomycetota > Actinomycetes > Micrococcales > Micrococcaceae > Arthrobacter > Arthrobacter sp. SRS-W-1-2016. The sequence continues at coordinate 77,161 of NZ_MTPV01000034.1, forward strand.
GCGGCAGGGCCGTCCACGATGAGCGACAAGGCAGCAAGCGGCAACGGGACCACTGCTCCGGACCAGACCACGAGCCCCAGTCCCGAGGCCGCCTTGGCTTTGCGGGCGATGATGTTTCCCGCAGCCCAGGACAACGCGGCGGCAAGCACAATCATGAGCGGCACCACCGGAGCCACCAGGCTTCGACCGACCGCCACCAGCGCTAGTCCGGCCACACCCAGCACCACGCCCGTCAGCTGGCGCTTACTGGGCCACTCGCCCAGGAACCTGGCCGCCAACAGCACCGTCAGGAGCACTTGCGCCTGTAGCACCAGTGACGCGAGCCCGGCCGGCATGCCGAGGGCCATGCCCAGGTAGAGGAGGCCAAATTGCCCGGCGCTCATGAACAGCCCGACGCCGATGATCGCCTTCCAGCTCACGTTCGGTTTGCGGACGAAGAAGATGCAGGGGAACACCACCAGCACGAAGCGCATGGCGACGAACAGCAGCGGCGGCACGTCGGCCGCTCCACCGCTCCCGTTACTGCCATTCCCGCCTGCGGGGTGTAGGCCAAAGTCGATAGCGACGAAATTCAGGCCCCAAAGGACGGCGACCAGGACGGCGAGTGCTGAGTGTCGGATATTCACGATTCAACTCTGGCAGTCAAAAGGATGAAGCACCAGCGTTGAATTCTGCATCGGATCGTGTACGTTTGCTTCATGATTGAGATTGCGGCGTTGCGTGCCCTCGTAGCCGTGGAACAGCAAGGCTCCGTGGTGGCCGCCTCGGAGGCGATGGGATTCAGCCCCTCGGCGGTCTCCCAACAGATCAAGAAGCTCGAGAAGCAAAGCGGCGTGACGGTCCTGGAACGTCACGGCCGCGGCGTACTGCTGACGGACCGCGGCATGGCGCTGGCCGAGTACGGACGGCGCATCCTGGGCGAATTGGAAGAGCTGCAGGCCACCTTGCTCGCCGACCCCGCGAAGCCAAGCGGCGTGTTGCGGCTCGTGGCATTCTCCACCGCCTGCCGCGGACTGGTAGGGCCGATGCTGGGGAAACTGGGCGCGGCTCAGGCTGGCACGGGCTCCCGGGCGAGTTCCGGGCCTGGCGGCTCCGGGCTTGAAATCCGGGTGGTGGCAGAGGACCCGCGCGAGGCCGTCCAGAGGGTCGCCACCGGTGAAGCCGATCTCGGCGTCGTGCACAACTGGCACTCAGTGCCCCTCGTCATTCCGGAGAACATGGTCCACGAGGACCTCTGCCTGGACACCGCCGACGTCCTGCTCAACTCGGCGCACCCGCTGGCCGGACGGACCGCCGTCGAGCCTACCGACCTCGTGGACGAAAGCTGGATCAGCACGCCGGCCGGGGCCATTTGCAATGAAGCATTGCTGGCAATCCTCGCGGGCCTGGGCCGCGTGCCGGACATCCGCATCTACGACCCCGACTTTTCCACGCATATCGCCATGGTTCAGCAGGGCGTGGCGGTGGCCCTCGTGCCGCGGCTCGGCAGGCCTGAGCTTCCCGCCGGAGTGGTGGCGGTGCCCGTGGTGAACCCCATGCAGCAACGCCAAGTGGGAATCGTGTACCGCAAGACGATGACGGCAAGTCCCAGCATCCGCCATGTGCTGCGCTTGCTGCAGGATGTGGCGGCCGGCCTCGAGGTGGATTAGCCGGGACTACTTCTTGGGGCGGGGAACGGCGAAGTGGGTCAGCCGGGCATCCTGGCCATCGAGTTCAGCCCACGGCTTCTCGAGTTCCATCACGGTCACGGCACTCGTCGGGTAGCGCGTGGCGGCGTCCATGTAGGCGTCATGGTCAGAGTCGCGGGACGCCAGGTGCATCGCGAGGTCCTGCACGCCGGGCATGTGCGAAAAGATCATGAGCGTGGCGACGGTTTCGGGCACGTGGTTGATGACGGTCAACATCCGCTGCGCGGAGGCGGCGTAGAGGCCGTCCTCGAGTTTCGGCGTCGGGGCCTTGTCCCCCAGTTCGCTGCACACCCAGGTGCAGGTCTGGCGGGTCCGGAGCGCGGACGAACACAAGATGAAGTCCGGAATCACATGGTGCTTGAGGAGCCATTTGCCCGCGAGGGGGGCCTCCCGGTGGCCACGCTCGGCAAGGGGTCGCTCATGGTCCGGCACCCCGAGGGGCCAGTCCGACTTCGCGTGCCGCATGATCACCAGCCGCTTGATGTGATGCTCGCTCATCCCCCCACCCTACTATCCCAACTGACTCGCATTTGTTGTCGTTATGAGGGCTCAAAACGACAACAAATGCGAGTCAGTTGGGTGGGGCTAGATCGAGTATTCCGGAGCGGCCCAGACGATGACCTCGGGGTGCTCGTAGAAGCGGTAGCCCTGACCGCGGACGGTCCGGACGGTGTTCGCGAGGCGGCCGAGCTTGGAGCGGAGGCGCCGGATGTGGACGTCGATAGTCCGCTCGTTCGGGACTTCTTCGGCGTTGCGCCACAGGCCTTCGAGGAGTTCATCGCGGCCCACGGTGCGGGTGCCGTTCTCGACGAGGTAGTTGAGGAGCTCGAATTCCTTGAACGTGAGGTTCAGGGATTCGCCGTCGAGGTGCACCTCACGGCGGGCAAGGTCGATCAAGACGCCGGACGGCCGGGCTTCCTGGGCAGGCTGCGGGCGGAGCGCCTCGGAGCGCTGGCGGTTGCCAACAGTCGGGTCACCGAAAGTCGAGCGGACGACGTCGAGCGCGGAACCGGGCGCACTGGCCGGGGCAACCGCGACGGCGGCATAGCTCTCGGCACCGGCAACGAGGGACTGCGCGTAGGCCCGGATTTCCTGGGCAAGCTTGGCGATGGACGTTCCTGCGGCAGCCGCGGTGTCTTCGTCAATGCCCATGTAGAGCACGAACCCGCGGGCCACATTGTCGCTGGCAACGGGGCGGATGGAGCGGTCTGCCGGAGCCAGGACGGGCGTGGGCGCAGTCATTGGCGCGGCCTCGTTGGCGGGAACGGCGCGGAGCTGTCCGTAGGAGTTGGGGTTGTAGCCCTGGGGGACGTAGCCGGGCGCTTGGCTGCCACCCTGCGGCGCGGGCTGGGCGTAGGCCGGGCGGTTTCCGAAGCCGGGACGCAGGCCGGCGTTCGACGCGGCCTTATTGGCGTTACGGACGGAGATGTGGACGTATCCGGATGCAACTGACATGGAGTGCTTACCTCAAAGTGAATAGCCGTCATCGCGGCTTCGAATGCTGGTCTGGTCCCCGCAATGGGATGGGGAGGGGCGCCCGACGCTGGGCAGGGGGCGAATGCCTGAAACTTCCTGGGGTCTGAAGTTAGGCATGCATTCGACAACAGCTCATCGAAAAACCAGCGGGTGCGCTGGGCTCGATCGCTGCGGCTGCAGATGCTGTTGAGTTCTTGTTCACATTTGAAGTGTGCAACGTAACAAAGGGAACTTGCAAGTAACAAAGGGCGGAACCGTCCACATTTTGAGACGAATCGGACTATTGTGCCGCACATCACAATTCAGACATGTCCAAATGTGACCCATTCTCGTTCGTCACAATGGCCGTTCCGCGCGCAATACTCGAATAAAATTTGACTGAGTTGCTATTTCCTGAATCTCAAGTCACGTCACGCGCTTGCCCTTGAATCTCGAGATATGAAACAACCCTTGTCCAATCCTGGATCTGCTTCCATCGAAAATTCTTTTGGCAAATCGCCTGTCAGGGCCTTTGCAAGGCTTCTCAACCTCGCATCGCGTGGCTGGTTTCGAGCTTCGACCCAGCCCTTGGTTTGGATCGGTACATGTCCGCGTCGGCCTCCATGAGAAGCTGCCGCGCCAATTCTTGCCGCGCCTCGGGAAGCATCGGCCTCATCGCTGCGGTCACCGCTTGGCCGACGGCGAGCTCGACCCGCAGCTGCGACTCGCCCACGATGCACTCCGGATCGAAGCTGTCCATGATGCGGGAGGCGATCACGGCAATCTCCTCGGGTGATTCCAGGGTCGGGAGGAGAATGACGAATTCGTCACCGCTGTAGCGCGCGACGGTGTCGACGCCGCGGACCGCATCGGCTAGGCGCCCGGCGACATGGCCGAGGACCTCGTCGCCCACTGCGTGGCCGTAGGTGTCATTGATGTCCTTGAAGCGGTTGATATCGCAAAACAACAGGCCGACGCGCAGGCCGTGGTTGCCCGCACGCTCCAAAGCCTCATCGAGGCGCGACGTCAACAAGGTCCGGTTCGGCAAATGGGTCAAGGCATCGTGGGTGGCTTGGTGCCTGGCCTCTTCAAGGAGTTTGGCCCGTTCCAACTCCGATTCTTCGAGCCTGCGCAACGTGGCGGCCAGTTCCCGCTCATAAAGGCGCCTCTCGTGGACGCCAAAAACGACGACGACGTTCAGTTCGGGGGCAGCCGTGCCGAAGGCATCGGGCGTGGGGACATCGGGCGTGGGGACGCCCGTGGATTTCCGCGTCCGGGACACCGCGAGCAATACCGGCCGCCTTTCGCCGTTGGCGGCGAGGATCTCCACCGCAAGCTCTTTCACCGAGCCGTTGGATTCGATGGCCGGGATGGCGTGGGTCAGGAACATGATCCGGTCCCCGGCCGGCAACAGGGAGAGCAGGTTCAGCCCCAGCAGCGCTTCCTGTCCGCGTCCCGTCCACTCGTACATCGTCCGGTTCGCGTCGACGATGGTGCCGTCGGGCCGGGTGAGCAGGTAACCGGCCGGGGCTGCGTCGAAGATCTGCCGATAGTCAACTGTCCCGTCGGTCATACCGGGGTGCCGAGGTAGTCAAGAAGAGCGTTGACCGTTTCCTCCGGGGCGCTTGTCTGCGGGAAATGGCCGGTCGCGGCAAGCCTGACGAGGACGCTTGTCGGCAGGCGTTCCTGGAGGTAGGTTCCGATGTGTTCAGGAGTGACGACGTCGTCCGTGCTTTGGAGGATGAGCACAGGCAATTCGACGCGGGACAACAAATGACGCACGTCGGAGAGGAAAGCGACGCGGGCAAAATCGCGGGCAACCCTGGGGTTGATCCGACGGAAGCTGCCCTGCAATTCCCGCCCGAACTCGGGCGAGGAGGGGACGTTCATGAACACAGGGGCCATCGCCTCGGCCCAGACAAGGTAGTTGGCGTCCAAGGATTCAAAGAGCTCGTCCAGCTCATCACTGGAATAGCCGCCGAAGTAGCCGTCGTCCGGGTGGTTCATATAGCTGGGTGAAGCTGTCACGAGCACGAGCCGGGCGATGCGCGACTGCTGGTCGGCCGTGGCCGCGGCAATGGCCATCATGGCTCCGACGCTGTGGCCGATCAGCGTCACGCCCCCCAGGTCCAGCTCGGCGCAGATCTCCAGGAGGTCGGCAACGTAGGCGTCAAGGCTCGAGTAGCGGGACGAATCATAAAATGCCTGGTCGGATCCCCCCGAGCCCATGTGGTCGAAGAGAACTACGCGGTATTGCTCCGTCAGGAACGGGAGAATCCGGTCCCACATCTTCTGGTCTGAGCCAAAACCGTGCGCGAACACCAGAACCTGGCCGTCCGTAGCCCCCGAGACCGTGACATTGTGCCGCTCAACCATCGAATCGTACCCAACTGACTCGCATTAGATGTCGTTTTGAGGGCCGATAACGACATCAACTGCGGGTTAGTTGGTGGTCCCGGTTCCTTGGGTGGTTGACGCGGTGGCAGTCACGATCTGGATGGACTGGGCCGTGTACTTGTCGGAATCCTTGAGCGCAGTGACCCGCACGCTGGATCCGGACTTCACATCGGCGAGGGTCAGGGTGGTGCCCGTGGTCCCGCTTCCGCGTTGCCGCATACCTTGAGCTACCACGACGTCCGATCCCAGCACATAGGTTTTCGTGAACCCGTCTTCGCTCTTGACCGTCATGGAGCTCGCCGAGATGTCGGTGACTGTTCCCAGCTGGCCCGCCATGGTGACGTAGCTGCCGTTCTGGAGGACAACGTATTCCGAGTGGACCGCTGCGTTCAGGCCGCCCATACCCACCCCGAGCCCGCCCGGGCCTGCGTTCGTGCCGCCGGGGCCGCCGAATCCGCCCTGCCCGTTCTGCCCGGCACCCGGACCCTGCGCGTTGGTATTGTCAGCCACCACGGTCCCGTTACCGGCGGCATATGCGCCGGCTCCTGCCGCCGCAGCGACCACCACCGCGACGCCGCCGACAATGAGGCCCTTCTTCAGGCTCCAATTCTTGAAAAACGAAGGTCGGGGCTGTCCGGCGTTGTATTGCTGCGGAGCACCCCAACCAGCGGCAGGCTGCTGGTTCACCGGCCGCTGCGGAGCACCCCAACCAGCGGCAGGCTGCTGGTTCACCGGCTGCTGCGGAGCACCCCAGCCGGCGCCGGGCTGCCCGGAATCATCAACGGGGCGGATCACTGGCTGCGGGTGCCCGTTCTCCGGCTCGGAAGCAGGTACGGCGGGGTTGTTTTGCTGATCCATGATGTTCTCCATCGAAGTCGAGACTCTTTGGTCGCGGTTGTTCTTGTCCCAATCAGCGTCAGTCGCGTTGCTGTGCGTTGGCTGTGTCGAACTGAAGGCTTCCCTGTGACCTGCAGCGGTGTTGTGTCGGATTCTGCTGGGGGAACCCGCGCAACCTTTGGACAGGTGGCTAGGCTGGGACTCACAGGGTGCTCACAGCAACGGCTAAGCACCGGCAAACCGGCAGATTGGAGAGTTGTCCCATGGCATCCTCGCACTCCATGACCAACAACCTTCCGCAGCTCAGCCACCCGGACGGTTCTCCCATCCGCGCCCTTGTGGTGGACGACGAACCCAGCCTCGCCGAGCTCATGAGCATGGGCCTGCGCATGGCGGGCTGGTCGGTCGCAGTGGCCGGCGACGGTCCGGCCGCAGTGAAGCTCGCCAAGGACTTCCGTCCGGACGTCCTGGTGCTGGATGTGATGCTTCCAGGGTTCGACGGCGTTGAGCTGCTCGGCAGGATCCGCGCCTTTGCGCCCGAGGTTCCTGCGCTCTTCCTCACCGCCAAGGATGACGTGCAGGACCGGATCGTGGGGTTGGCCGCGGGCGGCGACGATTATGTCACCAAGCCCTTCAGCATGGAGGAAGTCCTGCTGCGCCTGCACCGCCTGGTCCAGCGCTCTGGGGTGGCCGCGATGGACACCGCCGAGCTCGTGGTAGGCGACCTGACCCTGAACGTTGACACCCGTGAAGTCACCCGCGGCGGCGAAGACATCCCGCTCACCGCGACCCAGTTCGAACTCCTGCGCTACCTCATGGAAAATCCCAAGCGCGTGGTCAGCAAGGCCCAGATCCTGGACCGCGTGTGGGATTACGATTTCGGCGGCCAGGCCAACATCGTGGAGCTTTACATCTCCTACCTGCGCAAGAAGATCGAGGCCAACCATCCGCCCATGATCCACACGGTGCGCGGAGCCGGTTACGTCATCAAGCCTGCCGAATAGCCGGGGCGTCGAATGTCCGCACTCTCGGGTATCCCCCGCCAAACCGACCACAGCTGGTTCAATCCCTCAACCTGGCACTTGCGCACCCGCTTGATCCTCCTCTCCATGGCGCTACTCGTGGCCATCTGCGGTGCAGTCGGGGTGGTCAGCTATGCCTCCATGGACGTGTTCCTCACGAAGCAACTGGACCAGCAATTGATGCAGGCCTCGCACGGGCGCCCGCCGCAAGGCAACCCCGGCGGCCGTCCGGACCCCTTGGACCCCCGGGGCCAGAGCATCGGCACCCTGAACGCGCGAATCCTTGGCGGCCAGGTGAGCAGCGATGCCGGGTTCCTCTCCTCGGATGCCACCCGTACGCCGTTGTCGCCCAGCGATGCCGGAATACTCTTGGCGCTCCCCTCCGATGGCCGTCCGGTTGATCGCACCCTCTCCAATGGGGGCTACCGGCTGGTCGCCGCCGAAACCCCCTATGGCGATGTCGTCATCACGGGGCTGCCTCTCGCCTCGAAAGAGGACACCGAGGCCTCGCTCGTGTGGACCATGGTGCTGGTGTCCCTGGGCGGGCTGATCCTGATCGGGCTGGCCGGAACCGTCCTGATCCGGCGTACCATGCGTCCCTTGGAGCAACTTTCCGACGTCGCCACGAAGGTATCGAAACTTCCGCTCGACGCCGGTGAGGTGGCACTCGCGGTGCGCGTTCCGGCGTCGGCGGCCCACCCGGGCACAGAGGTGGGAAGCGTGGGCCATGCATTGAACCTCATGCTGGACAACGTCTCGAGCGCCCTCGAGGCGCGCCAGCAAAGCGAAACGAAAGTGCGCCAGTTCGTGGCCGACGCGTCACACGAGCTTCGCACTCCGCTGACGGCCATCCGCGGCTACACAGAGCTCTTGCGCATGACCGAGACGTTCACCGAGGACGGCCGCAAGTCACTGGGCCGGGTGCAAAGCCAGTCCGAGCGCATGACCACCCTCGTAGAGGACCTCCTTCTCCTGGCGCGGCTGGACGAAGGTAAGGCCCCGGAGTTCACCGATGTGGACCTCACGCAGTTGGTGATCGAAACCGTCAGCGACGAGAAAGTCATGGCTCCCGAGCACATCTGGCAGCTCAAGCTCCCGGATGAGCCGCTCACTGTCCGCGGCGACACCACGCAACTCCACCAGGTTCTGGCGAACCTGCTCTCCAACGCACGGAAGCACACGGAGGCGGGTACCACCGTGGTCACCGGCGTCATGCGTTCCGCCGATGGCAGCGCCGTGGTGACCGTGACGGATAACGGGCCGGGCATCCCGCCGGATTTCCAGGGCAGGATCTTCTCGCGCTTTGCCCGTGCCGACGCCGCCCGCTCCGGTTCCGAGGGCACGTCCGGGCTCGGCTTGTCGATCGTGGAATCCATCGTTCAGGCGCATGGCGGTACTGTCGAAGTGGCATCGCGGCCGGGCCGGACGGAGTTTGCGGTGCGGCTTCCCGCGCTGAGGACCGCCACGGCCTGAAGGCCGTCCACAAAATCACGACGCCGGTGCGCGGCGAGCGCAAGTCGACGCACCGGCGTCGTGATCTCCGTTACCCAAATGTGACTTAAGCGGGATCCTCCTGTACCGTCGAATAGGTGCGCCGGATCATTCCGGCCGCCGCCGGGTAGGCGCCGAGCTCTGCCCCTCCCCGGTGCCAACAGTCCAGGCAGAGACGGGGGACCCAGGTCTCCGGGCAAGCGCTCATGTTGAGCCAGCCCTAGGGGTGAAGCCGCACCGCCACGATTCCCAGTGGCCACGGCCGGATGACCTCATCCGAATCCGACAGCTAACTCCGCAGGCGTCGAGAGGCAATCACCATGTCTGATTCCAGGAATCAGTCGCGCTCTGTTGCGCGCCACCGCGGCGAACCTGCCCGGAGAAACAAGTCACGTTCCACGTTGAGGCGAGTCGCCTCGAACCTCGGCACCGGCCAGCGCATGGCAGTTGTTGCCGGCGTCGTCGCCGTGTTCCTCGGTGCCGGTGCTGCAAGCCAGGCCGCCGGACAAGCCATCAATGCCCAGGACCTGAGCCGTTCGTCGGATTCCCGCGCGGCTAGTCACTCAGCCACTCCATCGGCCATCGCCACGCCGTCGGCGAGCGCGAGCGCCAAGCCGAGCGCCACGCCGGTTCCGAGCCGGGCAGCCGCCCCGGCTCCGGCCGCCGTCGAGCCCCAGGCTGCAGCCCCCGCCGCGCCTGCAGCCCCGGCCGCGCCGGCAGCCCCGGCCGCGCCTGTTGCCCTCGACGATCCCGCCGGGGCCCAGGCCTATGCCGCAAGCCTCCTGCCCTCCTACGGTTGGGGTCAGGGCGAGATGTCCGCACTGATCACCTTGTGGAACAAGGAATCGGATTGGCGCACGACTGCCACCAACGCCTCCAGCGGCGCTTACGGAATCGGGCAGTCGCTGCCGGGCGCGAAAATGGCATCCGAGGGCGCCGATTGGCAGACCAACTACCAGACGCAGATCCGCTGGGGCCTGAACTACATCAAGGAACGCTACGGATCGCCCTCCGCGGCGTGGTCCTTCCACCTCGCGAACAACTGGTACTAAGCCAGGAGCCACGCACAAAGAACGCAGAGGTCCGTCCCTTCCGGGGGCGGACCTCTGCGTCTAGTGGCCACACATGTGAGTCGCCATGCCGGTCGCAGATCCACAGCCATATCACAGGTTCCGCCTAAAGCCCTCATAATCGGCAGCCGCACTCTGGATACATGACGCTCATCGAATCCACCTCCGGTACCCTGAAGGACCCCGCGGTGGTGCCGCCGGGCCTTCCCCTCCAGCCCAATGCTCCCCTCCAGCGCAGCACGGTGCGACGCGCCCCCGTGGACACCCACACCGCCACCCCCGTGCTCGATGTCACGATCCCGGTCTTCAATGAGGAACGCGACCTCGAGGAGTGCCTGCGCCGGCTTCACGGCCACTTGCGCGAGACGTTCCCGCACGGCTTCCGCATCACCGTGGCGGACAACGCGAGCACGGACGGCACCTTGAAAATCGCTGAACGCGTGGCGAGGGAGCTGCCCGAACTGGCTGTTGTCCATCTCGAGGAGAAGGGACGCGGCAACGCCCTTCGCAAAGTGTGGCTTGCATCGCCGTCCCCGGTTCTCGCTTACATGGACGTGGATCTGTCCACGGACCTCGCCGCTCTGGCGCCCCTTCTGGCACCGCTGATCTCCGGCCACTCGGACCTCGCCATCGGCACGCGCCTGACGCGGAACTCAAGGGTTGTCCGCGGCCCCAAGCGCGAGTTCATTTCGCGCAGCTACAACCTGATGCTGCACTCGTTCATGGGCGCCCGTTTCAGCGATGCGCAGTGCGGCTTCAAGGCGATCCGGGCAGATGTCGCCCAGCAGATCCTCCCCCACATCATGGACAACTCGTGGTTCTTCGACACTGAACTCCTGGTGGTCGCCGAACGCTGCGGACTCCGCGTGCACGAAGTTCCCGTTGACTGGATCGACGATCCCAATTCCAGCGTCGACGTGGTGCGCACTGCCCTGGCAGACATCCGCGGCATGGTCCGGCTGACCCGGGATCTCGTCTCGGGCCGCATCCCCGTTCCGGAACTGCGCGCAGCGCTGGCACGCGGGCCGCTTCCGGCGTCGTCGCGCATTGCCGAGCAGAGCCCGCGCAGCAGCCTTTTCGGGCAACTGGTCCGGTTCGCCGCGATCGGCGCTGCCTCCACCCTTGCCTATGTGCTCATCTTCCTGTTCTGTCGCGGCTTCATGGACCCGCAGCTGGCCAACTTCCTGGCGCTGCTCGCCACGGCCATCGCCAACACCGGAGCCAACCGGCGCTTCACCTTCGGCATCCAGGGCGGCAATCCGGTCCGGCACCACTTCGAGGGTTTGATCGTTTTCGGCATCGGCCTCGCCCTCACTTCCGGGGCACTCGCTGTGGTGCACGGTACGACGTCGCCCGACCGCTGGGGCGAGCTCCTCACCGTCGTCGCGGCGAACCTCGCAGCCACCGCAGTCCGCTTCCTCTTGTTCCGACTTTGGGTCTTCCGGCAGCCAGCCGCGCAGGCGCCTGCACCCACCACACAAGCCACAACGCGCACAGAAACGGCAGCATCATGACCTCCACGATTACTCCCGCAAGCACAGGTCCCGCCGGTTCAGAGGTTCCTGCCGCCGCCGGGACGGCCGACGCACCGCCTCACTCGGCCGGCCCATCGATCCCCGATGCCACGCCCCGATGGACCCGATACGCCTTTGGACGGCAGCCCCGCTGGGTGCGGCCGTCCGCCGCCGGGCTCCTCGTAACCACCGCGTTCCTGTATCTTTGGAACCTCGCGGCCACCGGCTACGGAAATTCCTTCTACGCCGCGGCCATCCAGGCCGGCACCAAGGACTGGACGGCGTTCCTCTTCGGTTCCCTCGACGCCGGCAACGCCATCACCGTGGACAAGCCCCCGGCTTCTTTGTGGATCCCTGCTTTGGCGGGCCGGATCTTCGGCTTCTCGCCCTTGAGCATGCTGGTTCCCGAGGCACTGATGGGCGTTGCCGCCGTCGGCTTCCTCTATTTGACCGTCAAGCGGGTCTCCGGACCGGGCGCGGGCTTGTTGGCGGGCGGCGCTTTGGCCCTGACGCCGGTGGCGGCGCTCATGTTCCGCTTCAACAATCCCGACGCCATGCTGACCCTCTGCCTGGTCCTGGCCGCGTACTTCACGACCCGTGCCATCGAACGCGCGGCCTGGAAGTGGCTAGCCGCCGCCGGCGCCGTCGTGGGACTCGCGTTCCTGGGCAAGATGCTGCAGGGATTCCTGATTGTTCCGGGCCTCGGACTCGCATATCTCTGGGCCGCCCCTACCCCGTTGCGGCGGCGCTTGCTGCACCTGCTCGGCGCAGTGGGCGGTATCGCCGTAGTGGCTGGCAGTTATATCGCCCTCTTCCAACTGACTCCAGTTTCGGCACGGCCTTACATGGCAGGTTCGCAAACCAACAGCTTCCTTGAGTTGACTTTTGGTTACAACGGGCTGTCCCGCATCACCGGCTCGGGCGAGGGCACGCCCGGTGGAGGCGGCGGGCCCGCCGGGGGCGGCCTCGGCGCATTCGGCGGCGGCGGCGGCAACACCGGCTTCGGCGGGGCGGCCGGGATCACCCGCATGTTCGGCACGAGCTTCGGCGCGGAGGTCTCCTGGCTTCTCCCTGCTGCGCTGATTCTTCTGGCAGCCGGCCTGTGGTTCACCCGCCGGGAAGCGCGGGCCTCCCGTACCCGTGCCGCCCTCATCCTGTGGGGCGGCTGGCTTCTGGGCACGGCGGGCGTCTTCAGCTTCATGAGCGGCATCGTCCACCCCTACTACGCGGTAGCCCTCGCACCGGCAATCGCCGCCCTGGTGGGCATTGGCAGCGTTGAGCTGTGGCGCGGCCGCGGGTATTGGCCGGCCAGGATCGTCCTGGCGGTGGTAGTCCTCGGCAGTTCAGCGTGGTCCGCGGTTCTCCTCGGCCGCGACGCATCCTGGCTTCCGTGGCTGCGCATCGTGATCGTGGTCCTGGGCGTGGTGGCGGCCGCGGCAATCCTGCTCCGCCTCGACTCACTGCGGCCCGCGGGCCGGTTCCGGAGCGCAGCGGCCGCGGCCGTCGTCGTCGTTTCCCTTCTGGCCGGCGGCCTCGGAACCGCGGCGTGGACGCTCGCGACGGCGGCTACCGCGCATTCCGGGTCCATCCCGACGTCGGGTCCCGCCGGCTCCGCCACGGGCGGCTTCGGAAACCGCGCTGGAGGGTTCGGCGCAGCCGGTGGCGCAGGTCAGGCAGGAGGGCCCGGTTCCGAGGGAACGGCCGACGCCGGACTGACCGCGCTGCTGTCTTCCACCACCACGAAGTGGTCGGCGAGCGTCTCCGGCGCCACGCAGGCCGCAAGCCTTGAGCTCGCCACGAACACCAACGTGATCGCACTCGGTGGCTGGAACGGCGGCGATCCCTACCCCACGCTGGCACAGTTCCAGGACATGGTGGCCAAGGGACAGATCGGCTACTACATCGAGGGTGGCGGCATGGGTGGCGGCGGCGGATTCGGAGGCCAAAGCGGCAATTCCGAGGTAGCCTCCTGGGTACAAGCCAACTTCCAAGCCCAGACGGTGGGCAACTCCACCGTCTACAAGCTGACAAAGTAGATTCCGATGACCACGTCCTATTCCACAGATACAGGTTCCACGCCGCGGCAGCTGGTTCCGCCGTCGAGTTCCGCAGAGCCGGCACCGCTGGAACCGGCCGTTCCCCACGCCCTGCGGCACCGAGTGGAGCTCGGCATCGTGCTCATCGCAACGGCGGTCCTGTATCTCTGGAACCTCGGCGCTTCCGGCTGGGCCAACCCGTTCTACTCCGCAGCGGCCCAGGCAGGATCGCAGAACTGGACCGCGTGGTTCTTCGGATCGTCCGACGCCGCCAACTCCATCACCGTGGACAAGCCGCCGGCGTCACTGTGGATCATGGACCTCTCGGTGCGGATCTTCGGACTGAGCTCCTGGAGCATCCTGGTTCCCGAGGCGCTCATGGGCGTTGCCACGGCATGGCTGCTGTATCTCGCAGTCCGGCGGGCTGCGGCCCCCGCCACCGGCGATCCCCGGATCGCCCACCGGGCCGGGCTGCTGGCCGCCGCCGTCATGGCCATCACCCCGGTTGCCACCCTCATGTTCCGGTTCAACAATCCGGACGCCCTGCTGGTGCTGCTCATGACGGCCGCCGGCTACGCCACGCTGCGGTCCATCCAGGACAACAAACTGCGCTGGCTCCTGCTGGCCGGGGTGCTCCTGGGCTTCGGTTTCCTGACCAAGCAGCTCCAGGTCCTGTTGGTGGTTCCCGGGTTTGCCGTGGCGTACGTTGTTGCCGCGCCGGGTGGAGTGGGCCGACGCCTGCTTCGGCTCCTCGGCGCGGGAGCGGCCATGGTGGTCTCGGCCGGCTGGTGGCTCGCCGTCGTCGAACTCGTTCCAGCGAACATGCGGCCGTTCATCGGCGGATCCCAGAACAACTCCATCCTGGAACTGACCCTCGGATACAACGGCCTTGGCAGGCTGAGCGGCCAGGAGACAGGCAGCGTCGGGGGCGGCAACGGCTGGGGCGTTCCCGGGCTGTTCCGGATGTTCAACAGCGAGTTCGGCGGCCAGATCGCGTGGTTGCTGCCCTCTGTGCTGGTCCTCGGGGCCGGCCTGCTGTGGCTGGGCCGCCGTGCCCCGCGCACGGATGCCGTGCGCGCCTCAGTGATCGTATGGGGCTCGTGGGTACTGGTCACCGGGCTGGTGTTCAGCTTCATGGCGGGCATCATCCACCCCTACTACGCGGTAGCCCTGGCCCCTGGAATCGCCGGACTCGCAGGCCTGGGCGGCGCGCTTTTGTGGCAGCACCGTGCGCAACTTGTCGCCTCCGGTATACTCGCGGTCGCAGTGGCCGCCGCAGGATTGACGGCCTTCAACCTCCTGGGCAGCACCACCGCCTATGGTCCCTTGCTGCGCTGGGCAGTGCTGTTCGGCACCCTCGCAGCCGCAGCCGGGCTGGTCCTTTCGGGACGCTTCACCTCCCGCATCTTTCAGCGCACGACGGCGGCGCTCGCCCTCGCGGCCTCCCTCGCCGGGCCTTTGGCGTACTCCATCTCCACCGCCTCTGTGACGCACAGCGGCGCCATCCCCAGCGCCGGTCCCGCGACTACGTTCGGTGGCTTCGGCGGCTTTGGAGGCCGGGGCGGCTTCGGGCAAAACGGTTTCGGGCAAGCCGGCCAGAACAACGCAGCCCAGAACACTCCCCCGCAAGCCCTCCAGCCGTCGGGCACCCAGGGCGGCGGCTTCGGAGGGAACCGGCAGGGCGGCGGCATGGGCGGCCTGCTCGGCGCCACCACGCCGTCGTCGGAAATGGTTGCCACGCTGAAATCCGGCGCCTCGAACTACACGTGGGCGGCTGCCGTGGTTGGCTCCAACAACGCCGCCGGCTACCAGCTGGCCACCGAACTGCCCGTCATGGCGGTGGGCGGCTTCAACGGCACGGACCCGTCCCCCACGCTCCAGCAGTTCCAGCAACTCGTGACACAGGGCAAGATCCATTACTTCATCGCCGGCGGCACCATGCAGGGCAGCAGCGGATCCGAAGCCCCTGCCCAGATCGCGCAATGGGTGGCCGCGAACTTCCAGGCACAGTCCATCGGCGGAACCACGGTGTACGCGCTGGCGGGCTGAATCCGGAGCTGAAGCACCCGCAGGAAAACTTTCAAAAAGACTCTTGTTTTGCAAACGTTTGCAGAGAAAAGTGGACGCCACCGCAGATCCCGTTTCCAAGCTTTCGTTGCATCAAGGAGGATGTATGTATTTCGCCGACTGGCTCGTTTTAGGGGCCTACTTCGTCGTCATGATAGGGATCGGATGGTGGGCCAAGAGCCGAGTGAAAAACGCCGCGGACTTCTTCACAGCCGGTGGGAAGATGCCGTGGTGGCTGGCAGGGATTTCCCACCACATGTCCGGCTATTCGGCAGCCGTCTTCGTTGCCTACGCCGCCATCGCCTACACCACCGGCTTCGCACTGTATGTCTGGTGGGCGCTCACCATCACCATCGCCTGCATCATCGGCTCTGTCTTTTTCGTCCCGCGCTGGCCGCGCCTAAGGCAGCGCCTGGGCATCATCTCGCCGCTCGAATACCTGGCCACGCGCTACAACCTGCCCGCGCAACAAGTACTGGCCTGGTCCGGTGCCGCCCTGAAAGTCTTCGATGTTGCGGCCAAGTGGGCGGCCAGCGCAATCCTCCTGAACGTGTTCGCCGGGGTTCCGATTGCCGTTGGCATCCTGATTGTCGGCGGAGTCACGCTCATCTACTCGACCGTTGGTGGCTTGTGGGCTGACGCCTTGACGGATATGGGCCAATTCATCATCCAGTCCGTAGCGGGCGTCGCGATGCTCATCTTCGCCATGGCCAAGCTCGGGGGCGTTTCCTCGATCGCAGGGATCTGGTCCCGCCTGCCGGCCTCCCATTCGCAGCCGTTCGCCGGCGACTACACCATCGGATTCTTCCTTGCTTACTGCCTGATCAGCACTATTTCCTACAACGGAGGGACCTGGAATCTGGCCCAGCGCTTCATTGCCGCCCCCTCCGGCTCAGCGGCCCGCAAATCAGTCCTGCTTTCCGGCGCACTCTATCTAGTGTGGCCATTGGTGCTTTTCTTCCCCATGTGGGCCGCGCCTCTGATCCTGCCCAACCTGGCACACCCCGATCAGGCCTATGCGCTCCTCACCCAGCAACTGCTGCCTGCCGGCCTGGTAGGCCTGGTTGTTGCCGGAATGTTCTCCCACACCATGGCCATGACCTCTTCGGACGCCAACGCGATTTCCGCCGTCGTCATCCGCGACATCATCCCCGCGCTGCGCGGTTCACGGCAGCCCCTGACGTCGCGTGCGGAACTGCTGGGAGGCCGGATTTCCACGTTCCTGTTCATCGGATTGTCGATGGTCATTGCCCTGAGCGCGGATTCATTCGGCGGTGTTTTGGGCCTGATCATCCTCTGGTTCGGTGCCTTGGTTGGTCCAATCGCCGTTCCCATGTTGCTGGGGATGTTGCGGCCGTTCCGTCGTTGCGGCCCCTCGGCGGCCTTGTTCTCGTGGGCCACCGGTCTGATCGTTTTCGCACTCGCGAAGTACGCCCTGGCCGCTCCCATCGCGAGCCTGGGCACGGCAAGTGCGCAGACCATCAACGTGGCGGCCCCCGTTGTTGCCTCTGCTATCGTCTATTGCGTCTTCGGCTGGTTGCGCCCCTGGCACAATGAGGCATCCGACGCCCTTGTCGAGTCCCTGGACCGGGACCTCGAGCCGGCCACATCGCTTCCCGTTGAAAGCACCGTGGCATGAGCACAACGGCGTCCGAAATACGGGATCAGCTGCTCAAGGGCGTCCTCCCCTGGTGGCTCGAGAATGGAATCGACAGGAAAGACGGCGGAGTTTTCACGTGCTTTTCCAACTCGGGGCGATTGCTCTCGAACGAAAAATATACGTGGTCCCAAGGCCGCTGGGCTTGGCTCTGTTCAAGGATTGCGTTGGACAGCGAGGCCGGAATCATCGGGGAAGACCCCCGGTTATGGGCCACTTTGTCGATTGAAACGGCCAGGTTCATCCAGGCACACGCCATCCTGGACGGCGGTGTGACCGCATACCGCACATCGGCTGCGGGGCAGCCCTTGCCGTCCGGGCCGCACGGGGAGATCGCCGTCAGCGTCCTGGCTGACCTCTTTGCGGCCCTGGGCCTGGCGGGTGCCGCCAGGCTCCCCCAAGCGGCGGCCCGCGAACGTGAAGAGTGGCTGCACTCAGCCCATGCACTTCTCGCCCACGCCGAAGAAAGGATCGAGGCCCGGAGCGCTCCGTCCGAGCCTTACCCCGTCCGGGCCGGATTCAAGGACGCGGCCGGGCTGATGCTGCTGCTGAATGTGGGCGCCCAGCTGCATTTGGCCAGCGGCTCGGCCGAAAGCGCTCAAACAGCCGGCGCCGCGCTTTCCCGGCTCCTCGGCGACGCAAACTCCGAAGGCATGTGGAAGGCCGGCTCCTGGTGGGAATACCGGCCGGACAGCGCCGATGACCTCGACACCCTTCTGGCCCGCCACCGAACCCCCGGCCACCTGCTGGAGATGCTCTGGATGGTCATGGAAGCCGTCGAGATCATGCCTGACCTCGCACCTCGTATTCCGGACTGGCTGCCGGACCTCGCTGTCCTGGCGCTGGAAGCCGGCTGGGATGACCAGCACGGCGGCATCTTCCGGTATGTCGACAGCACAGGAACAGAACCGCGGGGCAGGCTCCTTGGCAACGACCCTTACGAGACCTTGGTGACCCAGACCTGGGACACCAAGCTGTGGTGGGTCCAGGTTGAGGCCCTCTACGCGAGCAGGCTGCTCGCAGAACGTTTCGTGCGTCCCGAGCTCCTGGACTGGCATGCGCGGATCTGGTCCTACACCCTCGACACATTTCCCGACCCTTCCGGTCAGGAGTGGCTGCAAATACGCGACCGCGAGGGGAAACCCCTCGACAAAGTCGTGGCACTGCCCGTCAAGGACCCCTTCCATATAGCCCGATCACTCCTCCTGACCACTGAACTAGACACCCCAAGGACTCACACGTGACAGCACTGACCACATACAGCCCGGCCGTTTCCGCACACCCCGACCGGGCCGCCTTGGGGAAACACGCCGGCGCGCACGCAGCGGAAACCCTGCGCAGGGCGCTACGGAACCAGCATGAGGTCCGGCTGATGCTGGCGGCAGCTCCCAGCCAGGAGGCAACGCTTCTGGCGCTTGCCCAGGAGCCCGGCATCGATTGGAGCCGGCTGACGTGTTTCCATATGGACGACTACCTGGCCCTGCCGGCCGACGCACCCCAAGGATTCGGAAACTGGCTGGAGCGCACGTTCTTCAGCCGGCTGCCGCCTACTACCTTTCACCGCATCAACCCTGGGAATCCCGCCGAAGAAGAGGCAGGACGCTACGGCACGCTGATGGGCCAAGACCCCTTTGACCTGGTCCTGCTGGGACTGGGAGTCAATGGCCATCTTGCCTTCAACGATCCCCCGGCCGACCTTGCCGACCCGCTGCCCGCACGCGTCATTACCCTCGATCAGGTAAGCCGCCAGCAACAGGTTGACGAAGGGCATTTCCGTGGTTTCGACGACGTTCCGCAGCGCGCCATCACCGTCTCCATCCCGCGCTTGCTGCACGCCTCAGAAATCATCGCTTCCGTGCCCGGCAGTGCCAAAAAGATGGCCGTCCAGAACACCCTGAACCAGCCGATCAGCGGAATCCATCCCGGTACTGCGCTGCGCACGCACCCCAACGTCACGATCTACCTCGACGCCGAATCGGATCCCCGATGAACGCAAGTGAACAGCTCTCGGAGGACTACCTCGGGAAAATCACCGAGCTCCTCGCGCGAATCCGCTGGGAAGAAGCCGAAAACATCAACATCGCCGCCGCCATTCTCGCGGCCCGGATGGCCGAGGACGAACTGGTACACATCTACGGACCGGGCGGTCATTCAAACCTGGCAAGCCAGGAAGTGTTCTTCCGGGCAGGCGGATTGATGCACGTCTCCGCCATTTTGGACGAAGGGACCTTGCTCTCCAACGGCGCCCTCCGCTCAATGGCGATGGAACGGACTCCGGGTTACGGCCGCATCGTCATCCAGGACGCGGGCCTTGGACCAGGAGACGTCCTCATCCTGGTGAACGCGTACGGCATCAACAGCGCACTCATCGACGCGGCCCTGACGGCACGCGAACTATCGGTCAAGACCATTGGCGTTTCCTCGCGCGAGCATGCAAGGGAAACAGCCGGTGACCACCCTGCACGGCATCCGCAAAAACTGAACCTGCACGACGTCGTCGACCATCACATCGACACGAAGGTTCCCATCGGAGACGCCGTCATGAAGGTCCCCGGAGCAAAGGAGAAAACGGCCGCCGTGTCCACGTTCGCCAACGCCTTCACCCTGAACTGGCTCATGATGTCCACCATCAGCAAGCTGAACGAAATGGGGATCGAGCCGCCATTGTGGAGATCGGGAAATGCACCGGGCGGGGACGCAGCCAATCAGCAATTCATTTCACGTTTCAAAGGACGGGTACACAAGCTGTGACACACCCCAAAACGATTGTGGGCAAAGACCCCCACCGGGGGATCAACATCGAAATCGCCTACGACACGACCATCCTGTCGGTGCGGGAGATCGACCCTGACCAAGGGCTGCCCGTCATCGCACCTGGATTTATCGATGGCCAGGTCAACGGATATGGCGGACTGGATGTCAACGCCGCTGATGTCACGCCGCAAACCATCATCGACATGAGCACAGAGCTGGCGAAGCTGGGCGTCACCACGTGGGTGCCCACCATTGTGACTGCGACGGAAGAGACAATCACCGGCGCGCTCGAACAGATCAAGCGGGCATGCGACATTGACCCAGCCACCCGCGCAGCCATCCCCTGCATCCATGTCGAGGGCCCGTTCATCTCGGACCAAGACGGTCCCAGGGGTGTCCACGACGCCGATTTCGTCCGCCCCTTGGACGTCCAGGAGGTCCGGCGCTGGCTTCGCGCAAGCGGCATGGTCGGCATCGTCACCGTCTCGCCGCATACCCCTGACGCCCCGGCCCAGATCGCCCAAATCCGCGAACTCGGCGTCGAAGTGGCCATCGGACACACGCACGCAAGTCCCGAACAAATCACGGCTGCCATCAACGCGGGAGCCGGGCTGGCCACCCATCTGGGCAATGGCATCGCCACCACCCTGCCCAGGCACCCCAATGCCTTGTGGACTCAACTGGCGGACGACCGCCTCACGGCAGGACTCATAGCGGACGGGCATCACTTGCCCAGTGACACGTTGAAAGTCATGATCCGGGCAAAGACCCCCGAACGCGCCTATCTGGTCTCGGACAGCACCGCGCTGGCCGGCAGCCAGCCTGGCCGGCACCGTACTTCCGTGGGTGGCCTGGTGGATCTTGCCCCGGGCGGGAGGCTCTCCCACGTGGGCACGGATCTGCTCGCGGGGGCCGCCGCCACCCTGCCGGACGGTTTCCGCAACGTGATCCGCAACGTCGGCCTGGAGCTTCCGGAAGCCCTCAAAATGGTGACTTCCACTCCCGCCCGGGTGATCCCGGGGACCCGTCCGGGGCTCGGCCACCTTCGAGTCGGTTTCCCGGCGGATTTTGTCCTGATCACGGGGGAAGGACCCGAAGCGGGAACCATCACCGCCGTATTCCAGTCCGGCCGGAAAGTATCTGGCGGACCGGAATGAGTGCCACCCAAGCCGGGCAGGCCACCATGCGGGTGGGCGCCGCCGTCGTCGGGATCTCGCCGCCCGCGGGTACGCCAATGGCCGGATTCGCGGCGAGGACGGAACCGAGCACCGGCGTCCACGACCCCCTGACCGTCCGGGCGTTGGCCGTGGATGACACCTGCTTGATCACAGTGGATGTGTGCGGCCTCCATGAGGAGACATGCACCCGCATCGCACACGGTTTGCCCTTTGTGCCGGATCGCGTCGCGATCACCGCAACGCATACCCACGCAGGTCCCTGCGTCATGCCGGGCCGGCTCGGGGGCCATGACCCGGGCCTCCTGGAGGAAATCGTCTTGGCTTGCCGCGAGGCCGCGGAGGCCGCCGTGGACTCCCAGCAGCCGGCGACCCTGTACTACGGCGAATCGCGCGGAGTGGATGTTGCGAGGAACCGACGCCATCCCGAACGCGCCGTGGATCCACCCGTCCAAGTTGCCACGTTCAACGACGAAGCCGGACAAGTGCTTGCCTGGATCGTGCTCTATCCCTGCCACCCCGTGGTCCTGGGCCCGGAAAACCGCCTCATCAGCGGCGATTATCCCGCGTTCACCAGGGACGTCCTAGAGGAACGTTCCCCCGGCTCAGTTGCCCTTTTCCTGCCCGGGACCGCCGGGGACATCAATTCAGGCCATCGCGCCGACGCGTCGTACTCGCTTTCCGGCTCCGCCGGCAGGACGATGGAGCAAGCGCGCAAGATCGGAGAACACGTGGCGGCATCCGTAGTGGAGACCCCGCTATTGCCGGTCTTCGATTCAAGGAAGACCTCCGTGGCCCGGAGGGCCATCAGCCTCACAATGACTTCGCGCGACGCCGGTTCCCCCGCGGAGTTGAGCCGGCAGTGGGAGGCCGAAGCGGTCTCGGCGGATCCCGGCAGGCGATCCCTTCTCGACGCGTGGAGCCAGTGGGCCATGGACCGGAGGCCCGAAGAGGACATGTCCTGGCGTGCAGCAGTGAGCGTCTTCAACTGGCAAGGCCTGGCCCTCGTAGGATTACCAGGAGAACCATTCCTGGCCACAACGGACGCCATCGCCTCCGAGGTGGACGGTCCCGTCATGGTCACTGGCTACACCAACGGCTGCCCGGGGTACTTTCCGACCGCCGACGAGTATGACTTCGGAGGATACGAAGTGGAGGACGCGCACCGCTATTACGGCATGCCCGCCCCCTTTGCCCCTGGCAGTGCCGAAGCCTTGGTCCAGGCCGCCTTGGAACTCACGGGTGAGCTCCAATGACGGGCCGTCCAACCATCACGCAATTGGCGGCCGAACTCGGAATCGCCCCCTCAACCGTGTCGAGGGCCTTTACCCGGCCAAACCTGCTCAAACCGGAGACCGTGGCCCTGGTGCAAAAAGCTGCGGAAGCCGCAGGCTATGTACCGAACCATCACGCGCGCGCCCTTTCGACGGGACGTGCCGGGGCGATCGGACTCATCGTGCCGGACATCGCCAACCCGTTCTTCCCTCCGCTGGTCCGGGCGGCCCAAAACTACGCAAGCGATCTCGGACTCTCCGTGTTCTTGGCGGACACTGATGAAGATCCCCTCCGGGAAGACCGTCTCATCTCACGGATGGCTCCCCAAGTTGAAGGGCTGATTGTCGTTTCATCCCGGCTCGCCTCGGCCCGCATCCGGCCAATCGCCGATTCCCAGAGGGTGGCCTTCATCAACCGCGATGTTCCGGAGACCTACCGGGTACTGCTGGACACCACGGCAGCCATCCGCTCCGCGCTGACCCACCTGTCGGAGCTCGGCCACCGCCGCGTGGCCTACGTCGGCGGTCCTCCGCAATCATGGGCAAACAAGCAGCGCCGCTCGGCTGTGGACAACTTCTCGAAGGTCCACGCCCTCGAGGTCACGCATTTCAGTGCGGATCCGGGCACATACGAAGCCGCGAAGGCGCTCAGCGATTCGGTGGCAGCATCCGGAGTCACGGCAGTCATCGCTTTCGACGACGTCATCGCGCACGGCCTGATGGGCGGATTCGCGGCCGCGGGCGTGGACGTCCCGAAGGACTTGAGCGTCATCGGATGCGACGACACCCTCGCGACCACGACCTTTCCTGCCCTTTCCACGATCGCGGTCAATGTCGGCGCCGCGGCCCGGCGCGCCGTCGCTGCCCTCTCCGAGAGCCCAGGCTCAACCAGCCTGACCGGAGCGAGGATCATCTTCGAAGGAACCCTTGTCCTCCGGGGAACAACGGGAGCGGTCCGGCCTACATCCAGCCCGCTGACGCTAGAACCGGAGCTCGATCACCCATCGCCCCGAATCGTCCAGGCTGGCCACGGCAGTGACAGCTGAGTAATCCGCGATCTGCCACAGTCCATCCGCCGCCTCGCCACCGGCGTCGCCCACCACCACGGTCCGCATGCCGGCCGCACGGGCTGCGGCGATGCCCGCCGGCGCATCTTCGAACACGACGACGTCGGCCGGCTCGGCACCCAGCAACGCGGCTGCCGTGAGGTAGCCTTCCGGATCGGGCTTGCCGCGGGTCACGGCCTCGGAGGTGACAGCGGTTGCAGGCATCTCGAGTCCGGCCGCTTTCATGCGCACCCCGGCGAGGATCCGATCGGCCGAGGTGACCATGGCGACGGCGTCGGCAGGCAAGGACCGCAGCAGTTCCGCGGCACCGGGCAACGCCACGATCCCGTCGGTCCGGGTCCGTTCCATCTGTCCGAGTTCCTCCGCGAGAGCGTCGATGTCTGCTCCGGCCGGGGCGAAGCGGCGCACCGTGTCCTTGGCCTGGACCCCGTGCGACGTCCGCAGTATCTCGTCGATGTCCAGTCCGTACCGGCCCGCGAATTCGCTCCACACCTGCTCCACGATCGCGGTGGAGTCCACCAAGGTGCCGTCCATGTCGAAGAGGACGGCCCGGACGGTCAGGGTTTTCACGGCTTCAGCAGGCAGGTTCATACCTCCATCCTGCCTGCTGAAACCCGTCCGCGGCCCGACTCTTACGGCGTGAGTCCTAGCCGTTGGGCCTGTGGGGGATGTACTGGACGGCCCATTTATTGCCGTCCGGATCGGCGAAGTACACAAAGTGACCCCAATCCTGGACGTCGATGTCGCTGACTTCCACGCCGTTGGCCTTGAGTTGGCTGTGGGCCTCCTGGATGTCTCCCACCACCATCTGCAGGCTAGGGGCAGTGCCTGGAGGGGCGTCGTTCAGGCCTTCGCCGATGCAGATGGAGCAGGCCGAGCCGGGCGGAGTCAGTTGGACGAAGCGGATGCCGTCCATGGGCCGCTCGTCGTAGTCGGCGTTGAAGCCCACTTTGTTGACGTAGAAATCCTTGGCGCGGTCCACATCGGACACAGGGACAAACACGAGTTCAAGTTTCCAGTCCATGCGCCAAAGGCTATCGGCGGAGCCCGAAAACCGGTAGGGGCGGTGCGCAACGCGGGGTCACTTACGGCCCATGTGCTGCTCGAATTGGGCTGTAAGTGACCCCGCGTTGATGAGGCTACGCCGGGCGGGTTAGCTGCTAGCGGCCGAAACCCACGAATTCGCGGACTTGCTAGCCGGCAACGCCGTACAGTCGGTCTCCGGCGTCGCCCAGGCCTGGAACGATGTAGGCCTTTTCGTTGAGCCTCTCGTCAATCGAGGCGAGGACGATCTTGACGTTGGCCTCTGAAAGCTCCTCTTCGAGCTTGGCCAGGCCTTCCGGCGCGGCCAGCAGGCAGATGCATGTGACGTCCGAAGCGCCGCGCTTGAAGAGGAACTTGATGGCTTCGCGCAGTGTGCCGCCGGTGGCGAGCATGGGGTCAAGGACGAAGATCTGGCGGCCGGTGAGGTCTTCGGGGAGTCGCTCGGCGTAGGTGATGATGTCGAGGGTCTCTTCGTCGCGGGCCATGCCCAGGAAGCCGACTTCAGCGGTGGGGACCAGCTTGGTCATGCCCTCGAGCATGCCGAGGCCTGCGCGCAGGATGGGGACCACCAGCGGCGTCGGCTTCGTGAAGGCGGTACCGATCGCCTTGGTAACAGGGGTTTCGATCTCTACCGCTTCGGTCCTGACTTCGCGGGTGGCCTCGTAGGCCAGCAAAGTGACGAGTTCTTCGGTGAGTTGCCGGAAGACCGGGGAAGGAGTGTTCTTATCCCGCAGAACGGTGAGCTTGTGAGCGACCAGCGGGTGGTCCACGACGAGTGTGCGCATGACTCCAAAACTATCATTGAGGCATGAGCACCAACGAGCCTTATCACGCGGAGCACGCGGCCTGGATGGGCCTGGCCCTTGACGAGGCCCGGCGGGCGCTGGACACCGAGGATGTGCCGATCGGCGCCGTCGTCTTAGGGCCCGACGGCGGCGTGCTGGGTGCCGGGCGGAACGAACGGGAAGCGCACGGCGACCCAACGGCCCACGCCGAGATCGTCGCGATCCGCGAAGCGGCAGCCGCCCTGCAGCGCCACGCACGTGAGCTCGGCGAAGGCGGAGACGGCTGGAGGCTCGAGGACTGCACCCTCGTGGTGACGCTGGAGCCGTGCGCGATGTGTGCCGGAGCCATTGTGCTGGCCCGGATTCCGCGGGTGGTCTTCGGTGCCTGGGATGAGAAGGCCGGTGCCGCCGGATCCGTGTTCGACATTTTGCGGGAACGCCGCCTCAACCATTGGGTGGAGGTCTACGCCGGCGTGCGCGAAGAGGAATGCTCGGCCCTGTTGCGCGATTTCTTCGCAACCCACCGGAAATAGCAGCTGCCCTCCGGATCGCTCTTGAAATCAATAGCGTGTTGGACGTCAGATGGTCTCAGGAAGCACAGCTGAGGAGGACCTCATGACCGTCTCTTTCAACCACACCATCGTCTACGCAACGGACAAACGCCGTTCGGCGGAGTTCCTGGCCAAGGTGTTTGGACTCCCGAAGCCGCAAGCCGTGTGGTCCTTCGTGACCGTGCCTTTTGACCATGGGGTCGCCCTCGATTTCGCCACGGCCAGCCGGCCCATCTCGCCCCAGCACTATGCCTTCTTGGTCAGCGAGGAGGACTTCGACGGGATTTTCGCCCGGATCCAGGCCGAGGAAATCCCCTATTGGGCGGACCCGGCACGGTCCCGCCCCCAGCAGATCAACCACAACGACGGCGGACGCGGCGTCTACTTCGCCGATCCGGACGGGCATTTCCTGGAGGCGATCACGCGGCCGTACGGATCGGGTGCCGCATGAGCCACGTACGCGTCACGGCGATGGTGACCGGCCGCGTCCAGGGGGTCGGTTTCCGGTATTCAACAATGCACCAAGCCCGATCGCTCGGACTGACCGGAGAGGCGGCCAACCAATTGGACGGCTCGGTGCAGGTCATCGCTGAGGGTGATCGCGAAGCAGTCGATTCCCTGCTCGAATGGCTGCAGTCCCGGGAAGCCCCCGGCCGCGTGAAACACGTGGATGCCGCGTTCACACAAGCCACCGGCGAGTTCTCCGGATTCTGGGTGGACTGAAGCACCCCAAAGCGAGACCAGCCTCAGGTGGTCGCGGCGTTCGCCTTGTCCAGGGCGTCAATGCGGTTCTGGCGCGATGCCGGCGAGTCCAGGCTGAACGAGCGGAAATCCCCGAGGTCTTCGCGGATCCAGCTCTCCACCTCAGTGATCCGCTGGGTGACGGCCGCGGTGGGCTTGTCGAATGTCCAGGCCGCGATCCGTTCCTTGCCCGGATCGTATTGCCACAGCCCGATGATGCGTCCCCGGTCCAGGATCGGGTGGTCTGACAGATCCGCCTGCAGCCCCAGGGTGCCGTCCAGGACCTTCCGGCCCCTATCGCCTTCAGCCAGCATGTCCGCCGAGTTCCTGCGCAACAGCACCAAAGAGTCTGTCCCGGCCAGAAGCTGGATCTGTTCCTCCTGCGGCGCCTTGAACGCGGAAAGGTGCTCGACGTCGTCGGGCAGCATCCAGAGCGGCTCGCCTGCCGCCGTCGTCACTTCGACGGCGCCGACGGCGGCCAGCGCCGCCTTGCTCTGCGCGACAGTGAAGCCGGTAAGCCATTGGCTCTGCTTGAACGTCGCGCCGCCGGTCCAACGCAGGTACCGTTCGATCAGGCGCGCGCGGGCGGCGTCGTCGTCGAGGGTACTGGGCGGCAGCGCCCATGACGTGTAGGCGTAGCGCTGTTGGTCGAGGCGGCCGTTGACGGGCACGCGGCGGATACGGCCGTCGGCTTGCAGGAGGCCCAACGCTGTGGGGAGGGTGGTGGACGCGCCCTTCTTCTTGCCTTCTTCGCCGAGGCTGCGGACGGATTCGCCGAGCTCGTCCTTGAGCTGTTTGGGATCCATGGGGCCGCTGGATTCCATGAGGGTGTGCAGCACTTGTTCTTCGAGCAGGGTGATCTCTCCGCGTTCGACGCCGAGCCGGGCCAGGACCTTGAACGGCGCCACGGCGGCGTCCCGACCCACTTGGAGGCCCCACGCGAAGTCGTTCCGGCCGAGGACGTAGGTACATCCGCGCGCTGTGGGAAGCTCGTGTATTCTCAGCTCGGCGACGTCCCGATCGACCTGTTCGCGGCGGATCCCTGCCCGGGCGAAAAGCGTCAGGTAGGGGTTGGCGCCGCCCACGGAGCGGGCCCAACCGGCGCGGTCCAGGACTTCCTCGGAGGTCTTCCCGGAGAGGGAGCCGTCCAGGCCCTGCCGATGCCACGCCCAGGCGCGCAGCAGTTCAGGGGTGAGTGTTTGGGTGGAAAGCACGGCGGACGTCATGGCCCCATTCTGCACCGTTTGCCCGGCATCCGGGGCGGTCCCGCGCTAGCTATCGCTCGAAGTCCAGCGAGAAGCCAGCCCAGGCGTCGGGATGTTCCCGGAGGACGACGTCGACGCCGGCGAGCGCACCGCCGTCGTCGCTCTCGCGGACTTTCACGGCAACCGCCTCAGCGATGAAGCGGGCCAGGACCTCCGTCGTCGTGAGCTGTCCGGCGAAGTCGGGGTGCTCGTCGAGGTTCTTGTAGTTGAGGCCGGCCAGCACCTCGTCCAGGATGGTTCCGGCCGCGCCGATGTCCAGGACGATCGCGTCGTCGTTCAGTGCTGCCCGGCGGAACGTCACCTCGGCCACGAAAGTGGCTCCGTGGAGTCCCTGCGCCGGGCCGAACGACTCCCGCGGCAAGCTGTGGGCGATCATGAAGTGCCGGCGGACGGTGAGGCTGAACATGGTTAGCCTTTCTTGGTTTTGGGGTAGTTGATGACCCGGCAAAGATCGTCCAGTTCGCCGTTTTCCAGGCCATTGAAGACCTCCGGTAGCTCCTCGAATTGCGACTCTCCCGTGAGGAAGGCGTCGAACACCGGGTCCCGCAGGAGTGACACGGCCAGGTCCAGCCGCTCGCTCGAGGTGCGGCGGTGCCGGCGCGAACGTGCCACCACTCCCACCTGGCTGGCCCGGATCGAGAGGCGCCGGGCATGGAAGTCCTCCCCCAGCGGGAGGGAGACTTTCCGGTCCCCGTACCAGGACATCTCAATGATCTCGCCCTCGTCCCCGGCCAATTGCAGGCTACGGGCCAGCCCTTCATCCGTGGCCGAGCAATGGAACACGATGTCGCAGTCCTGCTTTGCATCCTCCGGAAGCACGAACTCCACGCCCAGGGATTCGACGAACCCGTGCTTCCCCAGGTCCGTCTCCACGAGTTGCAGGCGTTCCAGCGGGAAACCGCGCAGCAGTGCTGCGGTCATGCCGCCCACGAGTCCGGCCCCGACGACGGCGATCCTGTCACCGAGCCGGGGTCCGGCCTCCCAGAGGGCGTTGAGCGCGATCTCCGCGATCCCGGTGAGGACAGCGCGTCGTGGCGGCACGCCGTCCGGAATCCGGGTGAGTGAAGTGAGCGGCACGACGTAGCGGTCCTGATGCGGATGCAGGCAGAAGACGTTCCGGCCGATCCAATCTTCGGGACCTTCTTCAACGACGCCGACCGATAGATAGCCGAACTTGACCGGCGCAGGAAAATCCCCGGTTTGATGGGGCGCCCGCATCGCTTTCGCG
Organism: Arthrobacter sp. SRS-W-1-2016; assembly: GCF_002009585.1. NCBI lineage: Bacteria > Bacillati > Actinomycetota > Actinomycetes > Micrococcales > Micrococcaceae > Arthrobacter > Arthrobacter sp. SRS-W-1-2016. Next base: position 106,279 of record NZ_MTPV01000034.1, read on the forward strand.
ATTCGTGGGGGGACGTTTGCTTCGTGGACCACGAGTTCGGTTCCCCGGCTGATTCCCGAGTGCATGGTCCGGACCAGGGCCTCACCCTGCGCCGGTGCCCGAAGGTCCTCGCTCCGGAGCTCACCCTGGCAGGGGCCGACAGTCCAGTAAGCCAGGGCGGATTGGGGGTGGGTGTTGCGTGGTGCGTTTCGTGGAAGAGTCATCGTGCTTGCGAATCTAGTCCTGCGGCTGCGATTACGAAAGGGAAGGCTGCTTACTAAGTGGGTGCAGCCCGGCCGTTTTGGGGAACAGGCCTCCACTCCGGTACCCTATTTCAGTTGGTGACGTGTCCGAGCGGCCGAAGGTGCAACACTCGAAATGTTGTTTGGTGTAAAAGCCAACGTGGGTTCAAATCCCACCGTCACCGCCACGTAGCGAGGCCCCTGATTCCCTTTGTTTACAAGGGACCGGGGGCCTTTTGCTTTGGCGAAATCAGGGTTTTGGGCACATTTTGGGCACATTCGCCAGGGACACTGCAAGGTCCAGGGCGTCCGAAACGCTGTCCAAGTCCCCGTCAAACAGGTCCGCATAGATGTCCAGGGTCATGGCTGCCGAGCTGTGACCGAGCATTCTTTGCACCGCTTTGACGTTCGCCCCGGCTGATACAGCAAAGCTCGCGGCTGAATGCCGGAGGTCGTGAGGCGTGATTCGTGGCACTCCCGATCTCTTCACGGCCCCTGCGAACCAGCTCATGTTGTCTTCGTGCACGCGGGCAAGGCGAAGGTCGTGGCCATTGTCGCCGGGAAAGACGAGATCGTTTCTGTCCTTGTTTTCACACTGCTGCGCCAGGGGCTCAACGAGGAATCGCGGGAACGGCACGGTTCGTTTCTTGTGGTTCTTTGGCGTACCTACTTCGATCACCGAACCGACCTGGACCGCGTTTTCCTCAATCACGAATCGCCGCCGCAACATGTCCAGATGCTTGACTCGCAGTCCAGTCGCCTCTCCCCACCGCAACCCGCAGTAGGCAAGCACGAGAACCAGTGTCGGATATTTACTTGCCGCGGCGAGTGCATGCACTTGCTCGTGACTCAGGTAGACGTGCGGCTTCTTGGTCTTGCGCGGCAAGGTTACGCCCCGTGCTGGATTACTCAATGTTCGACGGTCGCTCACGGCGTCATCCAGAATGGCCGCCAAGACTCCGTAAGCGCGGATTACAAGCGTTGCCCCCTTCGGTTTTCGGGGCGGGACAGCATTCTGATCCCCTGTCGTCAAAGCTGAGACCCACTGTTGCACATCTGTCTTTCGGATGTCAGAGACTGCCATACCGCCCCACGCCGGCAGCACATGATTACGCCAAGCCGACTCCACCGGGCGCAATGAAGATGGCTTCAAATGGGTCTGCCGTGACAACCACGCTTCCCCGAGCGGACCGATCAGGGCCTTTGCGGCTGCCGCATCTATGAACTCCCCGCGGGCCTTGGAAACCTCAACGCTGGCGAGGAACAGCTCGGCGTCCCTCTTTGTCCTGAATCCACGTTTCTTGGTCTGGACCCGGTCAGGTTTCCGGTAGCGAACCTGATACCGGCGCCCGGCCCGCGTCTCATAGGGTTCGATCGTTGCCATCGCCGGATTGTTCTTTCGCTGCGTTCTGATCAACCAGAGTCTTGATAATTGCGCTGAGCTCGTCCACTCGTAAATTGAGGTCTTCGAATGTCACGGGACCAATTTTCGTATTCCCTGCCGGGATGAAGTCGGGGCGCAGCCCCCGTACGTAGTCATCACTGCCCAAGTCGCCTTCGATCGGCGTTATGCCATCCGCCCATTCCCAAACGCGTACCAGGTCAGCCGGGTCAGCTCCGGTGACGGCCACCGGCTCGTCGAGCGACTTGGGAAACAACAGTGCATTTGGGTTCACGCCGAGGACTACCGCCAGGGCCACGAGATCATCAACATCAACCCGCCTAACGCCGGCCTCGATCTTCTGTATTCCGCTCGCGGAAATTTCGTGCCCGACGCCCCTAAGCCTTTGCTGAAGCTCCCGCAGGGTGACATTCCCCCGCAAACGCTTCAGGTTCCGAGCGACGGTCTTGCCAGTTGGGCCAATGTCATGTCCTCGCAGCCGCTCTCCGCTATGTACCATATAAGAAACGATACACGCTATATAGACAACAAGCGTAATTAGCAACTTTGCATCTAATATGACGAGGCGTTCACGGAAGGGAATGAGGCTTCATGGAATCGGAACTGCTGACCCCGGCAGAGCTGGCAGTCAAGCTTCACAAGACTGCGCCCGCATTGGCGCAATGGCGCTATAGAGGGATGGGCCCTAAGTTCGTGAAATTAGGCAGCGGCGTCCGCTATCGCGCCAGCGATGTAGAGGCATGGCTTGACGCACAGACACGCTCTCAGACGGGCCAGGTAATCCCTAGCGTCTAGTAGCCGGAATTCTTGATAGATCTTCAGCCAACGGCGTCACCGCGTACGCACGTCATCGACATTCAGCTGGATGAACGGGCCTCCGTGGGTTGGCATCCCGGCCGCCCATGCTCGCCGTCCTCGCCGCTCAGTCAAGGGCGCATCCGCGTCACTGCGTGATGGGCCTACGGCCCACCCTTGACGGCGCGCCGAGGACGGACAAAAGCGGCCTTTATCGGGATGCGGGCAAGACTGAAATGGTCTAACGAGGCGTACACCTGGATCCAAGCGGAGCGGGAGGACGGCCATGCCGCGAGTCCTCCTTGAAGCGGTGTCCGGTTAATTCGTGCATCTGAGTGGACTTGATCAGTTCAAGCTGATTGTTCGGCCTGGAGTTTCCGCAGGGCGCAGCTTACGCTCATTCGCCCGACGCCGAGAACCTGGGGCGATTTCCACGATGGGTGCTTTGTCCGCGTGCATGGTGCGCGCGGCGTTGATCTTGGCCTCGGTCATTTTGGATGGCCGGCCACCAGCGCGGCCGCGTGCACCGGCGGCGTCAAGTCCGGCCGGGTGCGTTCGAACATCCTGCCGCGTTCGTGCTCGGCCATCGGCGGTGGTCGTGTCCAGGAAACTCCCGGTGAGTGACTTCAACTGGATGCCTCGCTGGTCCAGCTCCGTCACGATGCGGTCAAGGTCGGCCGTGGATCGCCCTACGCGGTCCAGTTTCCAGACCACCAAGACGTTTCCTGGTTGCAGGAATTCCAAGCACTGCTGCCATGCTGGCCGGTTTTGTTAGGAACCGGACGCGTAGTCGGTGAAGGTTCCGATGACTCCTGCGCGTTCCAGCGCGTCGTGCTACAGCTCGGGGTTCTGCTGTGCGGTGCTGATACGTGCGTAACCAACCAAAGCCACGTTCGCGAGTGTATCGCGAACGTGGCTTCGTTGACATAGATCACGGACATGGGTCATGAGACACGAAACGCCGATTTTTCGGTGACAGTGGCGGACTGTCTCGTCAACGGTCGTTCGTGAGGCGCTGGCTTACTGGACGAAGGGAACAGGGCACGAGAAGGATGAGTCCCGTGGTCGCTGGCAAGATAGGGCGGTTGTGATTGCTGGGGCTGGTATCGGAGGGTCCCGTCTCCGGGCGGCAACCGTGTCTTAGGAGATGCGATAGAACCTGCGGGCTGTGCCCGCGAAGAGGTCCATCCGCTCGGTGTCCGAGAACCCTGCTGTGATTATGTCGAAGGCTTTGAAGACGTCGCTGTAGCTCGAGTAGAGCCCGTCGACGGGGAAGTTGCTGCCGAACATGCATCGTTCGGGCCCAAAGATGTCGATGGTGGTCAGGACTATCCGGCGGATGCTCTCGGCTGTCCAGGTGTGGTCGTTGGTGCCGAGGGCGGAGATTTTCACGGTGGTGTTCGGCTGTGCGGCGACGAGTTCCATTCCATTCGCCCACAGTTTTAGTGCCTCGTCGTCGCGTTCGATCGGCATCCCGGCGTGGTCGAGGACGATCGGGGTCGAGGGGTGACTGGATGCGAGCCGGGCTGCTTGAGTGAGCTGTGAAGGGAAGACCTGGAGGTCGAAGGAAAGCCCGAGCCTGCCTAGGGTGTTGAATGCTTTGAGCCAGGCAGGGTCTTCCATAAGGTCCCCGCGGTCACGGTGGGTGTAGTAGGGGTCCGGGTGCCAGTTGAGGATGTCGCGGACGCCCCTGACAGTGGTGAAGGTGCTGTGCCTTTCAAGCTCCTCCTGCGCGCCGGGCGAGGACAGGTCGACTTTGACGACCTGGACCGTGGGGAAGGGCCCCTCGGCGATGACCTTGTCTATCCATTCGGCTTCCCAGAGGGGATCGGCGGCGCCGTTCTCAACATGGACGGAACCGACCAGCCTGGCATCGATACCGGCCAGTCCGGAGGCATCGGCCACGAAGTCGGGAACGAGGTAATCGCGTCGGAGGGGCACATCGTCTCCGTGGTACCTGGCCCGCGGAGTACCTTCCAGCCACGGGTAGCTCGCCCCGCTGAGGAGGCACAGATGATGGTGGGAGTCGATGACGTCAAGGGTCACTGAGGAGTCCTTCCGAGTCGTGAAGTGTCGGCGATGGTGAGCTCAACGGCCGAGTGGTCCAGTTCCCCACGGCCGTCCAAAACCATCCTTCCGAAGACCTCCTTCAGCACCAAGGACAGCGGGAGGACCATTCCTTTCGCGGCCGCGGCGTCCGCGGCGAACCTGAGATCCTTGAGTTGGTTCACGGCACTTCCGCCTCCTGTGAAGTCCCCGTTCAGCCACCGGTCTTGCTTCTGCTTGAGGACCTCCGAGGCGGCGAGTCCACCACCGAGGACCGTGAGAAGTCTGGCCCTGTCGAGGCCATAGGCGTCGGCCAGGACCAGCGATTCGGAGATTGCCGCCACCGTGCTTGCCACCACCACCTGGTTGCAGGCTTTCGCAATTTCTCCTGTTCCCGGTGCGCCGAAATGCACGATGGTGGAACCGACTTTTTCAAGCACGGGCATGGCTTTGGCAATCGCCCAGTCCTCCCCGCCGAGCATGATGCTGAGGTTTCCGGATTCCGCTCCCGCCACGCCGCCGCTGAGCGGGGCATCGACGACGCCGATGCCCCGGGAGGCGAGCTCTTCGGCGAGCTCGGCAACCCCGGCCGGGGAAACGGTTCCGTGAACGACGAGGACGGGCTGGAAGATGTTGGACCTTTGCCAACCGGCGATCAGTCCCTCAACGCCGGTGAGTATGTCGTGGACGTCGGAGAGGTCGGTGAGCACCGTCAGCGTCACGTCTGCTGCGGCCGCGGCAGGGGTCGGGGCCATGACAGCCCCGCGGGTGACCAGTTGCTCCGCCTTGGACGGAGTCCGGTTCCATACGGTGAGTTCGCCCAAGGCATCGAGCAGGCGGTCGGCGATGGGTTTGCCCATCCTGCCCAGGCCAAGGAGTGAAACGGTCGGGGTCATGGGTTCACCTCGTCCAGGTCCACGAGGAGGTTCTCGGAGATGTGCTCCAGGGAGTGCTCCGCTTCGAATCCTAGCTGTTCCGTAGCCCTGCGGAGCGAGACAGGCACGTCGCGCCCTCCGATGTGCTGCCGCTCCACTGCGGGGGCGTAGCGGTTCAGGGCCTCGTCGGTGGGCTGGCGAAGGTAGGTCCGGGGTGCCGCGACTAGGATGCCGGGTGCCGGCGGTGTGGATCGCATCAACGCTGCTTCGACCGATGCCGCGGCGTCGCGGGTGTCGAGGTAGGTCCACCCTTCACAGGCTTGGCGTCGGGGGTCTTCCTTCATGGCCCGTCGGATGTGTTCGGCGAACACGGTCCCGTCCTTTTCGTAGATGTCGCGCACGAGTGGAAACCGGAGGCCGGTGAGTTCGGTCCCGTGCCGGCGCGCGGAAGCTATGGCGGCGTGCTCGTTGGCTTGCTTGGAGAGCGAGTAGGCGTCGGCGATCACTGCCGGTTCGTCCTCGTCCCACGGGTAGCGGGACGGAAGCACGGGGTCCGGGTTCAGGGGCAGTCCGAAGGCGTTGATGCTTGATGCGTAAACGACTTTCGGGATGCCGACGCGGCCGGCGGCTTCCATGATCAGGAAAGTTCCCAAGGCGTTCGTGGCGTATATGTCCTCCGGAGTTCCCTGGTCGAGTCCGGCCAGGCCTGCGAGATGAACCACGGCGTCCTGGCCCGAGACCGCTTTGCGCACCGTGCCCGGGTCCGTGACCGAGCCCACGATGAACGAAGCGGCGTCGGCCGGAACCCCGGATTCGGAGTTGCTGAGGACCGTCACTTCAAGGCCTTTCGAACCGAGGTGCTCGACGACGGCGCGTCCGATCAGCCCGTTTCCTCCGGTGACGAGGACACGCCTGATGGCGGACCCGATACCGGGTCTGGTGGTGTCCCCGGTGGCGGGCGGTTCCTGGGTCATCGTGTGGCTCCGCTCTGGGCGGCCTTTCCCGCGGACGAGTCCGGTCCCGTGACCGACGGCTTGTCCTCGCGGTCGGACTTGCCTCGCTTGAGCATTGGCCAACCCTTGCTGATCTGGTCCACGGCGACGGCGACCACTACCACGGTGCCGGTGACGATCTGTTCGTAGAAGCTGGGCACGTTGAGCAGGACCAGGCCGTTCGTCAGTGCTCCCAGGATCAGTGCACCAATGAGCGTGCCGCCGATCCGGCCTTCGCCGCCCATGAGGTTGGCGCCGCCGATGACGGCTGCGGCGATCGCGGTGAGCAGGTAGGGGCTGCCTGCCTCGGACTGGGCGGCGGAGATCCGTGCCACAACCACCATGCCGCCGAGCGCAGCCAGCAGGCCGGAGATGCCGTAGACCAGCAGTTTGACCCGGTTCACCCGGATGCCCGACAGCCAGGCGGTTTCCTCGCTGCCGCCGGTGGCGATGACGTTCTGTCCAAAGACGGTGCGACGGAGCAGGACCCAGGCGAGAATCGCGACGATAATGACGACGATGACGACGATCGGTACACCGCCGACGTAGCTGTTCAGCAGGAACACGAACGACGGCGGGACGTTGTATACCGGCGTCCCGTTCGTCGTCACGTAGGCAAGGCCCTGGTAGACGCTCATCGTGCCGAGCGTTGCGATGAAGGGAGGGAGTTTCAACAGTGTGATGAGGACACCGTTCAACGCACCTGCCAGGAAGCCCAGGACCAGTCCTGCGAGTAGTGCCGGTATGGGGGCGACGCCGGCGTTGACCATCAGCGTGCCGGACACCATTCCGACGAAGCTTGCAATGGAGCCTACGGAGAGGTCGATGCCGCCGGTGACGATGACGAATGTCAGGCCGATGCCGATGAGGGCGTTGACCGAGGCCGAGATCGCGACGTCGCGGAGGTTGTTGAGTGTGAGGAAGTTCGAATTGAGGATCCCGAAGCCGAGGAAGATGATCACCGCCGCGATGACGATGCCGAGTGCCTGGACGTTGACCGGACGCCGGCGTTCGCCCTGGCGTGCCGCGCTTTCCTTGTTCATGGGGTTCCCTTCGCGATCCCCATGGCGCTGGCCACGAGGCTGTGTTCGTTAATGTCCTCGCCGACGTGTTCAGAGAGGATGCGCCCGGCCCGCATCACCAGGACACGGTCGCTGAGCGAGATGATTTCCGGTAGGTCCGAGGAGACGACTATAACGGCGTTCCCGGCAGCGGCGAGTTCGTCGATGAGGCCGTAGATCTCGGCGCGGCCACCGACGTCGACGCCCTTGGTGGGTTCGTCGAAGAGGAACACCCGCGAGCCCCGTCGGAGCCATTTGGCGATGACGATCTTCTGTTGATTGCCACCGGAGTATTGGCGTGCGAGGAGACGGACGTCCGCCGGCTTCAGGGCCAGTGAGACGCCGATTTCCCTGGCCACCGCCGCCTGCTTGCGGGGGCTGATGAACGGTCCCGGTCCGGCAAGGTCTTTGGCCCCGGCTAGGGCGATGTTCGCGTAGGCCGGCATCTGCAAGGCGAGGCCCTGCTGCTTGCGGTCCTCGGGTATGAACGCGATACCGGCGTCGCGGCTGTCATTGGGGGTCCGGACGTGAAGGCGTTTGCCATCGATCTCGAGCTCCCCGGCAGCTCCCTTGTCCGCGCGGACGATGGCCCGCAGGAGTTCGGTGCGTCCCGAGCCGACAAGCCCGGCGATCCCCAATACCTCGCCCCGCCGGACCTCCAGTGAGTTCGCGTGGCGGGAAGCCGGGCTGCTGATCTCCGTTGCACGGAACAGCACCGGCGCGTTCGCTTCCACCGGGTGCTTCCTGTGGAAGCTGAGCAGTTCGCGGCCGACCATGTTCCGCACGATCTCTTCGACCGTGGTCTCGCTGATGCGCTTTTCGAAACCGACCCGGCCGTCGCGCAGGACGACCACCCGGTCCGAGACGGTCATGACCTCGGGCATCTTGTGAGAGACGAAGATGACTCCGATCCCTCGTTCGGCAACGATTTTCCGCACGCTTTTGAGGACGGCGTCGACGTTGTGTTCAAGCATGGAGGTGGTGGGCTCGTCGAGGGCAACGATCTTCGCGCCGAAGGCAAACGCCTTGGCGATCGTGAGGGCATGGCGCTGGGCCGGGCTCAGCGCGCCCAGCCGTGCGGTGCGCTTGAGCGGAAAGCCCATCGCGGCGACGTCGGAGAGGGCGCCTTCGATCGCGTCCTCGGCCTGGCGCCGTTCCCGCGGACTCCTGCCGAGCAAGAGGTTCTGCTCGACGGTCAGCTGGGGGACGATGGCCGGTTCCTGGTGGGCGATGACGACGCCGTCGGCCAAGGCCCGGGGCCGGGGGGGCCCCCCCCCCCCCCGCGCCCCCCCCCCCCGCCGCCCCCCGGGGGGGGGCCCCGCACCCCCCCCGCCCGGGCGCCCCCCGG